>CAYHBF010000064.1:0-4614 GCA_964354835.1 uncultured Candidatus Saccharibacteria bacterium | reverse complement strand
GTTTACCTTGAAAAATCATCGGTATCATTACGTTCTCAAGGGCACTAAGATTCTGCAATAAATTAAACTGCTGAAAAATAAAGCCAATGGTCTTCCCTCTTATTTGAGCCAGTTCATCTTCTGACATTTCGGCAATATCTCTGCCAGCTAAAAATACCCTGCCTCTCGTCGGCAGGTCTAAACATCCAAGAAGATTTAATAAAGTGGATTTCCCTGAACCGCTTGGACCCAGAATTACTACAAAATCACCCCGACTCACGTCGAGGGTTATATTTTCCAAAATCGTAAGCTCTACTTTCCCTAACTGGTAAATTTTCCAAACATTCTCTAACTTAATTAAAGAATCACTAACCATGTTACCTTGTTATCACCACCTTTTCTCCTTCGTCTAAGCCGGAAATTATTTCTACATTATCGTCGCTTCCAATTAATCCAATTTTTATCTCCCGTTCTTCGAAATTTTTTCCCTGCAGGATTTTAACCAGCGTTTTATCACCTTTTTTTTCAATAGCCGCCCTGGGAATAACTAAAACATTATCCCTGGAGGAAACTTTAATTACAATGTCGGCAGTCATTCCTGGTTTTATCCCCTGAGGAGGTTCTTCAACCCGTTCGACTCCGCTCAGGGTTGATACTGAGCTTATCGAAGTATCAAAGTCAATTGTAACCTTATAATATACAACTTCGTCAACCAGTTTTTCGGTCGGGTCTATCGCAATTACCTTTCCTCTAAATATTTCTTCAGGAAAGGCAGTAAGTTTTATATCAACGGGATTTCCAGCTTTAATATTGACAATGTCTTCTTCATAAATGTCTACTTTTACTTGAAAGGGACTGCTGGGCAAAAATACAACCACAGTTTCCCCCGTCAGAACCGATTCTTCCGCCCTTTTGTTTATTTTTACAATTTGCCCCTTTGAAGGACTTTTGAGAACAGCATCCTGAATCTGGTTTTGCAAAATAATTACGCCTGCTTCTGCCTGGTTTAGCAATGCTTCCTGATAAGTTATTTGTTGCTGGGTGCTGCCGGCCAATTTGAGATTCAGCTGATCCTGATAGTTTTGAACGACTAATTTTTGAGCCTCGATGGCTTTTTTTTGAGCAAGAACAGAAGTGAAAGCCGTATTTAGACCTGTAACGGCCGTATTAACCGCCAATTTATGGGTATTAATTCTGGTTATTTCTGTTGACTCAAGTTTACAATCCGTGTTTAAGGTGTCATTTAATCTATTCAAAAAACTCTGAAAGACCATTAAATAATTTTCTGCTTTTTCTATTGCTTCATCAATTTTTGCGGGGTCGCTGCTTAAATTTTGCAATTCGGTTCGCCAGACATTTAATTTATCTTCGCTAACTTTTCTCTGAGCAGTAGCATCCGCAGCAGCCTGGTTGTCACAATACTTATAAGTCAGGTCGTAATACGGCGTTGTCATTTCTGACCTGTACAAAAATAAAGCTGCAATCTGCTGCCTTATGCTATTGTCGGATAGATTATAATCCTGATTTAAAATAGCTATCAAATCGTTATACAGATTATTCAAATCGCTTTTTGCTTTATTTAATAAAGTCTGGCTGACTTGGATATCCTCTGGTCTGGCACCATTTTTTAATTCCTGCAGTCTTGCTCTTTGAGCGATGGCATTTGACTCGGCCTCCTCAAGCTGAAGTAAAAGCTGGCTTTTATCCAGCTCTGCTAATTTTTGGCTGGAAACAACTTCATCTCCTACATTTACATAAATTTTTTCAACCCTTCCGATATTTTTAAAGGAGAGATTTATTTCTTCTCCGGCTTCAACCTGGCCGGTTTCAGCTATTTCTTGAGAGACGTTTCCTCTGGTAACTTCGGCCAAAGTGAATTCCGGCTCAGGATTTCTGAATTTAATGAAATATACGCCCAAACCTAAAATAAGAATTACGGGAAATGCAATAAAAATTATTTTTTTCATACTCATTTTTAAGCTACTCGATAAACTTTTTTCTTATTATGATTTTATGCCAATCAGGGTAGCAGGTAATCCCCTGAAAGATTAAACCGCCCAAAAACCCGTAAGAGAATTGAGGAAAAGGGAGAAAATTATAATGTAAAGTAGAAATCAAAATTCCAACGCCTATAAACCAGTGATGGAAATGTAATTTCCAACCACCAATATTAAAAAAAACGGAAGGAACCTTTCTGCCGAAAAATTTCGGCAAAAGATAACCCAAAAGTACTCCGAGAAAAAGTTCCAAAGATATTAAAGCAACGGGAATTCCTAATAAAAATTTTGGTTTTGAAATTTTCATATGCGGGGACACCCTGATTCGAACAGGGATCAATGGTTTTGGAGACCATTATTCTACCGTTGAAATATGCCCCCATTTTATCTCTTTCCTTCTTTGTGCACTGTGTGTTTTCTGCACCATTTGCAGAATTTCTTCAATTCTAATTTTTTCTCACTTATTTTTTTAGACTTTTTAGTGAAATAATTTATTCTCTTACATTCCGAACACTGAAGTTTTATAAACGGTTTTTTTCCTGTTGCCATATGATTTTGAGCCCTATACTTTTGTGGTCGGGCTCGACAAAATTTATTTTATAAATTTTGTATAGAGCCGAGGAACGGGATTGAACCGTCGACCTCGTCTTTACCAAAGACGTGCTCTACCAACTGAGCTACCTCGGCGCTTCACTATGTTCAGCGTAAACTACTTTTCGTCGCTTTCGCTCCTCAGCGTGAACTCACTAATTAATTGTTCTTTTTTCTCTCTTCGCCACCCCTTAATTTCTTTTTCCCTTTTTGCTGCTTCCTTTCTGCTACAAAATTCTTCATAATATACAAGATTAACTGGCTTTCTACTTTTTTGAATCGGTGTTTTTATCCCTAAATTATGTTCTTCAATTCTTCTCTTAAGATATCTGGTAATACCCGTATAATAACTATCATCTCTACATTTAACTATATAGACAAAAATCATTTCTATTAATAGTTTACCCTGAGGAATGGATGGAATGACGAAGGGTGGGTAGGGAGGGATTTGAACCCCCGTAGCCCGAAGGCATCTGATTTACAGTCAGACCCGATTGGCCGCTCCGGCACCTACCCAGTGCTAATATCTTAACAAAAATTTATTTATTTGCCAATATCTCTGCCGTGTTTTTTTCGCCATTCTTCGATTTTTTTGTGATGACCGGAAAGTAAAACTTTTGGCACTTCCCATTTTACTCCTCTTTTTGACGAGAAAACTGGCGGGCGCGTATACTGAGGGTATTCTATAAATCCTTTTTCTTTTGTTATTCTTTCTTTTAATAATTCTGGCTTACCTAAAACTCCGGGAATTAATCTTGCCACCGTTTCCATTAAAACCATGGCCGGCAATTCTCCTCCCATTAAATCATAAGGGCCGACTGATAATTCCATATCGGCGATATGTTTTGTCACTCTTTCATCTACTCCTTCGTAACGGCCGCAAATCAGAATTAAGTGATTAAATTTTGAAAACGAATAAGCGAGTTGTTGAGTAAATTGTCTTCCTCTTGGCGTAAATAAAACTATTTTTGCCTTGTCCGCCGAAGCTTTAGCGAAGGCGGGTCTCTTTAAATCTTTCACCGCTCGGTAAATCGGTTCAACCTTCATCACCATGCCCAAGCCCCCGCCATAAGGCCGATCGTCAACGGTTTTATGTTTATCGGTTGTCCATTTTCTGAGATTATGGATATTAATTTTTATTAATCTCTTTTTTTGAGCACGATAAAGCAAGCTTTCTTTTAAATAAGAACTGAATATTTCGGGAAAAATAGTAATAACATCAAATGTTAACATGGATAGGCGATGAAGTCTTCCTTCTGTGAAGTTTGCCTTCATCTTCACCTTCGTCCCGCTGCGCGGGGCTCGGTAAAAGAAAACGGCGCTACTAATTATAATAGCACCGTCTTCGTTAGTAGTAAATCGAGAATGATTTACAGCCTGTTCTCAATATTTCACACTGAGACGGCTCGTCCGAATCTTCGATTCGGATTAGAGCTTTAAATCTTCTAACTCCGATTCTCCAACCGGAGCTCTTCTTTCTCGAGGAGAAACTCTGCCACCCTCTGGTTCCTCGATCTTTAAATTCACTCGAGCATGATTTTTTAGACCGACGATTCGAACCAGACTTCTTATTGATCTGGCAGTCGCTCCAGCCTTACCGATGATCTGACCCATGTCTTCGGGATTTACTTTCAATGAAAGTAAAACTCCCATTTCATCAACCTTGCGGTCGATTTTGACATCTCCCGGGTTATCAACCAAGGCCTTTACCAAATATTCAAGGAATTCTTGATCGCTAGATTCTTTTGCCATATTTCTTTCAGAAATTAAGTAATTACTGATAATTATTCTTACTAGTAGCTCGACCTTTCTCGCTTCCTCTCCTCCAATCATTCAGAGGATCGGCTAAACTGAATGAAGCTACTGTTTTTATATTTTATATTCTTCTAAATTTTTGTCAAGACCAGAGGTGCTCCTCCCCCACCAGTTTCCAAACAGAATTTCTGTTGGAAAGGAGAGAGTTTATTGGTGGAGGAAGAGCGCCTCTGACCTCATTTAATTTTTCCCATCTTTCGCCGAGGCGTTAGCCGAGGCACGAAAAGAGATT
>CAYHBF010000063.1:0-5078 GCA_964354835.1 uncultured Candidatus Saccharibacteria bacterium | reverse complement strand
AGAAATTAGCCAACTTAATGGCAATGAAAATGGAAAATGCAATAGTTTCTGAAAGATATGGGAAGGTAAAAAAAATTAAAGTTCGAGTAAATCAATCTGTTAATTCTGGCAATATTTTGATAATTTTGGATTAAAGGCTGATTAATAAATATAATATATATATGAAGATCATCTCTTATAAAGTAGTCAGTTCAACCAATTTAAAAGCAAAAGAATTAGCAAAGCAGAGGAAGAATGAAGAGCCCTGGACAGTAATCTTGGCTGAAAAACAAACTACAGGATACGGGAGAAAGAAAGCCCCCTGGTTTTCGCCAAAAGGCGGTCTCTATTTTTCCGTCATTCTGCCTAAAAGCAAGGTCGAAGAAGGTAAACTTTCTTCTCCCCCCTTCGCTGTCGCTCGGGAAATTGAAGATTTACAAACCTTAACTATTTTAGCTGCTTTTATTGTGACCAAAGTTCTTAAAGAAAATTTTTCCTTGGAACCTTTGATTAAATTACCAAACGATGTTTTGATAAACAGTAAAAAAATTGCTGGGATTTTAACTGAAAACGTTATTGGTGAAAACGTTAAGTTATCAGTAATGGGAATCGGCTTAAATACCAATATCGGAAAATTTCCAAAGGAATTGGAAAATATTGCAACATCGCTTAAAATAGAATTAGGAAGAGAGGTAGACAATAAAAAAATCTTAGAACAAATTATCAAAGGTTTAAAAGAACAACTAAAAACTATCAGCGAATAAATACTATGGCATTTGAAAAAGAGATTGAAAAATTAAAATCGAAATTAGAAGAACTGGAAAGTCCAGAGTTGATTGAAAAACAGCACAAGAAGGGAAAATTGACGGCCCGAGAAAGAATTAATTTACTTTTAGACTCCAATAGTTTTGTTGAACTAGACCATTTTGTTGAGAGCCGTTTTAGTATTTTAGGATTAGACCAGAAAAAATTTCCCGGTGACGCTGTTGTCACCGGCTTTGGTAAAATTAATAATCGTCAAGTTTATCTTTATAGTCAAGATTTTTCAAAAATAGGGGGGTCTTTGGGTGAGCTTCATGGACAAAAGATTATTAAAATAATCGAACTGGCTCAAAAAGTGGGGTGTCCGATTATAGGAATAATTGATTCGGGTGGTGCCAGAATCCAAGAAGGGATTTCCAGTCTTGACGGTTATGCCACTATTTTTAAATCGATGGTTAGAGCATCGGGAGTAATTCCCCAGATTTCGATAATTGTTGGGCCATCAGCCGGTGGCGCTTCTTATGCTCCGGGTCTCTCCGATTTTATTTTTATGGTTGAGGGTATTTCTCAAATGTACATTACCGGACCCGAAGTAATTAAAGCAATAACCGGAGAGAAAATTTCTTTTGATGAATTAGGTGGGGCAACTACCCACACTGTTAAAAGCGGTTGCGCCCATTTTATTTTTAAATCAGAACGAGATTGTTTTCTTGGAGCAAAAAAACTCCTTTCCTATCTACCCCAAAATAATCTCGAAGATCCGCCCCGGCAAAAAAGTATTTTTGCCGAGCTTCTGGAAAAAGAGGGACACAGATTATTAGAAATTGTCCCCGAGAGGGAAGAAAAGGGTTATGACATGAAAGAGGTAATTGAAGAAATTTTTGATAAGAATTCTTTTTTTGAGATTCAATCTGGCTTTGCAATAAATTCTATAACCGGTCTTGCCAGGTTATCTGGTTATGTAGTTGGTATTGTTGCCAATCAAACAAAATTTATGGCTGGTACCCTTGATGTTGATTCTTCTGATAAGGTTGCTCGTTTTGTCAGATTTTGCGACAGCTTTAATATTCCAATAATTAATCTCGTTGATACTCCCGGATATCTGCCCGGGGCTGACCAGGAACATCGGGGAATAATTCGCCACGGAGCCAAAGTTTTGTATGCTTATGCCGAAGCAACTGTTCCCAAAATCAGCTTAATCTTGAGAAAAGCTTTTGGTGGCGCCTATATTGCTTTAGCCTCCCGTCAGTTAGGTTATGACAAAGTGATTGCCTGGCCATTAGCTCAAATTGCCGTAATGGGCCCGGAGCAGGCAGTAAAAATTATTTATAAAAAGGAATTGGCGGAAAGCAGCGACCCTAAAAAATTAGAGAAAGAAAAAATTCAAGAACTGAGAGAAATTTTTCTTAATCCCTATCAGGCGGCCAAATTAGGCCAGGTTGATATGATCATTCATCCCAAAGATACCAGAAGCATTTTAATTAAATGTTTAGAATCTCTTTCAAATAAAAGAGAGGGGAAAATTGCCAGGAAACACGGCAATATTCCTCTCTAAAAACCGAGCCCCTTCCTTCAAGGTAAGGGGCGAGGTGAAAGAAGAGGACTTCGTCCTCTTCGCCCATTAAAAACCAAAATGCAAAACTATATTTTAATCGCCTTAATTAGTTATTTGGTTGGTTCTTTTCCGACCGCCTATCTGGTAGTGAAAAAAATCACTGGTCAGGATATCAGAAAAGTGGGCTCGGGAAATATTGGGGCGATGAATACGGTCCGGGCATTTAAAAATTTTGGCAAGGGGAAGTTGGCAATAATCGGGTTTTTAGTGGTTTTAATAATTGATATGGCGAAAGGAGCTTTGGCCGTGTTTTTGGCCCAGAGATGGCAATTCCTGGACTATAATATGACTTTAGCCGTAATCTTTGCCGCTTTTTTTGTTGTTTTAGGTCATAATTATTCGATTTTTTTAAAATTTTCAGGAGGAAGGGGAGCGGCCTGTCTGATTGGAATTTTACTTTATTCAGATATTTTATCGCTATTGGTTTGGGGATTACCGGTTATCCTTGCCTCAATTTTGGCCCAGATTATCTTAGAAAAAACCGGTTTTGAAAAAAAGATAAACTGGAAAAAAATCTCCGAGATTTCCAAAATTCTCGGGTCGCAAATGGCCGGGAGAATGGTAGGTTTAATCATGGCCCCAATCCCCCTTTACTTCTATAACCCTAAAGCTTTCCTTCCGATAGCGGCCGGAACGATTCTTTTACTGATAAAAAACATTCCGCGATTTAAGGGATATTTTTTGAAAGAAAAAACTTATGGAGAGTGAGTTTACCATTTCGTCGATTGTTGGGGCGAATACTGTCCAGGTGACCTTATTAGTCGGGGTTGACCAAAGAAATAAAATTTGATAAGGTGAAGATAGTCCGTCAAAACCGGACAATTTTTTAAAATAATGAGCAACTTTGACCTAAAAAGTTTCGGCTCAGCTATTGCTCAAATCGCTGAAGAAAAAGGAATTTCTCCGGAAAAGGTCTTGGAAAGCATTGAGATAGCGATAGCCGCAGCTTATAAAAAAGAATATGGAAAAAAGGGGCAAATAATAAAAGCCAAACTCGATTCTATCTCGGGCGAGGTTAAATTTTGGCAGATAAAGCAAGTGGTGGATAATTCCATGATTTATTCCGAAGAGGAATTAGAGAAGTTAAAATCTTTGCCCTTCGAATCTTTAGCGGAGGAAGGAGAAAGGACTGCCTTCACCAAGGCTACGACGGCCAAGGAAAAAGTTCGTTTTAATTCAGAAAAACACATCATGATTGAGGAAGCAAAAAAAATAAATCCGAAGATAAAACCTGGCGAAGAATTAGAAATAGTATTAGAACCTAAGGCTGACTATGGACGAATTGCTGCCCAGACGGCAAAACAAGTGATAATGCAAAAAATAAGAGAAGCAGAAAGAACAAGTATTTTTGAAGAATATAAATCTAAAGAGGGGGAAATTATTTCCGGAATTGTCCAAAGAATTGAAGGTAGAAATGTTTTTTTAGATATCGGTAAAACTTTGGGAATATTATCGAGAGAGGAACAGGTGCCAGGAGAATTTTATCGTCCGGGGCAAAGGTTGAAAATTTTCATTTTGAAAATAGAGGAAACCTCTAAGGGACCGATAGTTTTTTTATCCCGGGCTTACCCCAAATTAGTTTCAAAACTTTTTGAATTAGAAGTTCCGGAGATTTCAGCTGGCCAAGTAGAGATAAAATCAATTGCTAGAGAACCTGGTTCTAGGTCAAAAATTTCCGTTGCCTCCACCATTGAAGGTATTGATCCAATTGGAGCGTCAGTAGGACAGAAAGGAACCAGGGTTCAGGCGGTGATTAATGAATTAGGCGGCGAAAAAATTGATATAATCGAATATTCCGAAGAGCCAGAAAAATACATTGCCAATTCTTTGAGTCCGGCTAAGGTTTTAGAGGTGAAAATAATGCCTAAAAATAAAGCCTTGGCCGTTGTTCCCGATAATCAGCTGTCTTTAGCTATTGGTAAAGACGGCCAGAATGTAAGATTGGCCGCTAAGTTAACCGGCTGGAAAATAGATGTCAGGTCTCCGGAAAAAATTGAAGAAGATGAGGAAGAAAAACCCTCAGAGAAAATAAAAAAGAAAACTATTAAAAAAGAAAGTAAGGCTAAACCTGAAAGCGAAAAGAGCAAAACCAAAACTAAAAGTTAAAGACTATGTTATTTATTCCCATTATTATTTCAATATTTTCTTTAATTTTTGACTATTTTTTGATTAAAGAAATTAAAGCAGCTCCCTCGGGCACCGGGAAAATGATTGAAATTTCTCAGGCAATCAGAGAGGGAGCCATGGCCTTTTTAAAAAGACAGAATAAGACCGTATCGTTTTTGGCTATTATTATCTTTTTTGTTCTTTGGTTAGTCCTGGGTTTTAAAACTGGTCTTGGATTTTTAATTGGAGCCTTGGCTTCGGCTTTGGCAGGTTATATTGGAATGATGATTTCCACCTCTGCGAATGTTAAAGTAGCCGAGGCAGCCAAAAAAGGCCTGAAGGAGGCCTTGAAGCTTTCTTTTCAGGGAGGATCCGTTACCGGACTTTTAGTGGTTGGTCTTGGGTTATTGTCTGTTTCTGGTTTTTATTACCTTACTCACGATTTAAAATCTCTGGTAGCTTTGGGATTCGGAGGTTCTTTAATTTCGGTTTTTGCCAGATTGGGAGGAGGTATTTATACTAAAGCTGCCGATGTCGGTGCCGATTTAGTGGGAAAGGTTGAAAAAGGAATTCCGGAAGATGACCCCAGAAATCCGGCCGTGATTGCCGACCTGGT
>CAYHBF010000062.1:0-13515 GCA_964354835.1 uncultured Candidatus Saccharibacteria bacterium | reverse complement strand
TTATCCAAGATGGATCATTTTTCGATGATCCCAATACTGATCTCTCCCTTTGTTATTCAGGGGGAGAAGGCCTTTGTCAGGGTAAATCCACCATTCGATACCAATGGGATTTTCAAGATGACAGCATAGTAGATTGTGATAGTGATATAGAATCAGCTTGCATAGGAAATGCCACCACTAGTTATCCCACTGCCGGAAGTTACGATGTGACATTAACGATAACTGACGATGTTGGCTATTGTTCAAAAACAAAAACAGTAACTATTGGCCCTTCTCTTCCTAACTGGATAGAGATTCCACCTTTTTAAAAATATGTCTAAATTTTATTTAACAATTTTAATTATTGCTATTTTGATTGGAATAGGGTTGATTTTTTATTTTTTTGGGCCCCTTGGAAAACCAAAAATTGGGCCAAATGAAGCAGCCTTGATTATTAATTATGGAGAGACAAAAAGAGCCTTTGTCGGAGAGGTAATAGAAGAGATGACAATCTCCGATGCCTTATTTGTTTCAGCCAAAGCTGGAAATTTCGATTTTGATTTTGAACAAGGCGTTTTAAAAAGAGTTGGCCAATTTGAGCAAAATGAAAAAAAATGGAATGCCTATCTCAACGGAACAAAGACTGGAGATTTCCTGGATAAGGTTTTCATTAAAGCCAAAGATAAAATTGAGTTAAAATTTGAGTAATTAATAAAAGAATAAAAAAAGAAACAATCTAAGAACAGATCAGCCGCATTATGATAATTTAGATGCGGCTTTTTGAATACTTTAAAGACTGTAAACCATTAATCCCCCGTACTTAACGTGGGGCTTTACAATTTTTTAAAAAATTATTATTATTAATGTAGAAAATTAACTTCGGATTTTTGTTCTATCAACCCTACCCACAATCTGTTAATCTATGCAAGAAAATATAGGATTTAAATGTCTAAATAAAAAATTCCATAACCCATACTCAAAAATATGGGCGGGGTTGAGTAACCAAATTTCCACTTTTAATTATGAATCAATTTATTCCACTAATTGTGGGCATTCTTGCATTAGGGATAGGCTCAATTTTGGGTTATTATGCCCGTCAATCAATTGCCAAAAGAAATTATCGGACTATCGAAGCCAGACTTCAAAAGAAAATCTCCCAGGCTAGACAAGAATCAGATTCCTTAATCTTCCAGGCCAAAGAGAGAGCCACCCAAATTTTAGAAGCAGCCAAAAAAGAAGAGAACGAGAGAAGAGGGGAAATTTTAAAAACCGAGAGATTATTGTTAAAAAGAGAGAATATTTTAGAGGAAAAATCAGTTAATCTTGAGGATAAAGAAAAAGAGTTTCATCTGAAAGTAGATAGACTTAGAGAAATAAAAGAGAGCTTAGAGGGTCTTCAAAAATCAGCTTTGGATAATTTAGAAAGAATTTCTGAGCTTCCAAGAGAAGAAGCAAAAAAAGAACTGATAGCTAATCTGGAAAAAGAATACCAAAAGGAAATTTTGGAGAGGATCAAAAAGTTAGAAGCCGAAGGGCAGGAGAGATTTGAGAAAAAAGCTAAGGAATTACTGGCCTTAGCTATTCAAAAATGTTCTATCTCTCAGGCTCAAGAGCTTACCACTACCACTGTTAATTTGCCGTCCGATGAAATAAAAGGAAGAATTATTGGCAAAGAGGGTAGAAACATCAGAACCTTAGAAAAACTGACGGGAGTGGAAATAATAGTTGATGAAACCCCAGAAACCGTAGTTATCTCTGGGTTTGACCCAATTCGCCGACAAATTGCCAAGAAGGCCTTAGAAAAATTAATCCAGGATGGAAGAATCCAGCCGGCAAGAATCGAAGAGATGGTGGAGAAGGCAAAAGTAGAAATTTCTTCTCAGACAAAAGAAGCCGGAGAGACGGCGGTTTATGACGTAGGTCTTCTGGGCCTTGATCCAAAATTAATTCAATTATTAGGAAGACTGAAATTTAGAACAAGTTATGGCCAGAACGTTTTACTTCACTCGCTCGAAGTGGCTCACTTAGCTTCAGCTTTGGCTTCGGAATTAGGAGTCAATGCTTTGGTTTGTAAAAAAGCTGGGTTATTTCACGATATTGGAAAATCGGTTGACCAGCAGATTGAAGGCTCCCATATTGACATTGGAATTAAAATTTTAGAAAAATTTGGAATAGAAAAAGAGGTAATTTCGGCAATGAAATCTCATCATGAGGAATATCCCTACGAAAGCTTGGAAGCGATTATTGTTCAGGTTGCTGACCAGATTTCCGGAGCCAGGCCGGGAGCCAGAAAAGATACCTTGGAAAACTATCTTAAAAGATTGGGAGATTTGGAAAATATTGCCACATCTTTCTCGGGTGTAGAAAAAGCCTGGGCTTTACAGGCGGGCAGAGAAATAAGGGTTTTTGTCAAACCTGAAGAAATTGATGATTTAGGAGCTAAAAAATTAGCCAAAGACATCTCTGATAAAATTCAAGAAGAATTAAGATATCCCGGAGAAATTAAGGTTAACGTAATAAGGGAAACAAGAGTAATAGAGTACGCAAAGTAAAAATTATTGAGAATTGAAAATTACCCCGTGAGATAACTTTGTATCTCACGGGGTTTATTTTTGAGCGGGCGATGGGAATCGAACCCACATAAATAGCTTGGAAAGCTATCACACTGCCATTGTGTTACGCCCGCAGCTTGATGGTCGGGGTGCTGGGATTTGAACCCAGACTAAATCCTCCCAAAGGACTCGTGCTGCCATTGCACTACACCCCGTTAAAAGACATTTGTATTTTACAATTTATCACTTTATTTCCTTTCGGTCAATTAGTTGATATAATATAATAAAATAATACTTATGAACCTTAAAAAAATTTTAGCTCAATTTAATATTCCCGGTCAGTGCCGGCAATACGGTGTTTCTCTCTGGCAGTGTCCTCAGTTCCTTTTTTTAGTTATGGGAATAGTTATTATCACTGCCACTTTGGCCATCTATGCCGTTGGTAATAACTATATAGAAGATCCCGGAATAGTCGCCCTTGTGGTTCTTTTAGTGACGGTGGTTTTGTTTATCATCGCTTTTATAATCACTCGTTCTTTTGAAAGATTGGCCGAAGCCAGTCGAATGAAAACTGAATTCATAAATATCGTTACCCATCAGTTGCGTTCCCCTCTTACCAATTTAAAATGGGCAGTTGATTTTTTACTGACCGATGAATTAGAAATAAGTCAAGAAAAAAAGATTGAGTATTTTAAAATTCTAAAAGAGAATATCTTCCAGATGGGAGAATTAATTGATAATTTATTATTTGTTTCCAGGATTGAACAAAAGAAGCTTCCTTTTAAAAAAGAAGAAATTTCTTTAGAAGATTTAATAAAAAAACTGACTAAAGAATGTCAACCTTTCCTGCAGACTACAGATGTTGAATTAACGTGCCAAGTCCAAAAAGATTTACCTAAAATTTTTACTAACCCCTCCCAAATAAAATTAGTTCTTGATAATCTTTTAAGTAACGCCATCCGCTACAGTAAAAAGAAAGGAAAGGTAGAAATTCAGGCTGTAAAGGAGAATAAGAATTTAAAATTTCAAATAAAAGACAATGGAGTAGGTATACCTAAAGAAGATCAAAAATATATTTTTCAAAAGTTCTTCAGAGCCGCCAATGCTTTCCAATGTCAAACTCAAGGTTCAGGCTTAGGACTTTATATTGCTAAATTAATTGTGGAAAACCTAGGAGGAAAAATTGGTTTCCAATCAGAAGAAAACAAGGGGTCGACTTTTTGGTTTACTCTCCCAATTTTTACGAAGTAAAATTTAGGAGGGTTTACCTTACTAATTAAATAATCAAAAAATTCAAAAAATATGCCAAAAACAATTCTTTTTATTGAAGATGAATCTTCTCTCCAAAAGACCTTTAGCGATATTTTAGGGCCTGAAGGGTATGAAATTACATCTGCCCTGGATGGAGAAATCGGATTAAGGTTAGCTAAAACAAAAAATCCTGACCTTATCTTACTTGATCTTATTTTACCAAGAGTTCATGGTTTTGAAGTTTTGAAAGAGTTAAAAACAGACCCTAAAACAAAAGAAATTCCGGTAATTGTTTTAACTAATCTGGAAGGAATAGGGGATGTTGAAAAAGCTCTTGAATTGGGGGCAACTACTTATTTAGTAAAAGCTCGATATACCTTGGAAGAAGTTGTAGAAAAAATAAAAAAAATTATAGAAAAATGAAAGTCGAAATAGGACAATTAAAAGCATTTCTACTTGATGCTGGTTTGGTTGCCGGAAAACAACTTGAAGATGCTCAAAAAAAAGCAGAAAAAACCAAACAGAAAATTGAGGATGTTTTAATTTCCGAAGGTCTGATCACCCAGGAAGAACTGATTAAATTGGAAGCTTATATTTTAGGTATTCCTTTTGTCAATCTGGAAAAAGAAATCGTTCCGCCTGAGGCTTTAAAAGTTATCCCTGAACCAATTGCCCGTTCTAATAATATCGTTGCCTTTAGGCGAAAAGGAAATGATTTGGAAGTAGCTATGTTGGACCCAGAAGATTTAAGAACAATCGAGTTTATTAAAAAAACGGCTGATTTTAAAATTTTGCCGCGACTTACCACGCCCGAATCAATTAAAAATGTTTTAAGGCAATATCAAAAGACGCTCGAGGTAGAATTCGGAGAAATTATTCAAAGGGATGCTGGAATAATTAAACCGATAAAAGAAGAGGAATTAGTTGAGGAAAAAGAAGACCTTAAAAAGATAGCCGAGGAACTGCCGGTAATTAGGATTGTCGATACCTTACTAAAGCATGCTATTTTACAAAGATCATCCGATATTCATATTGAACCGATGGAAAAGGAGGTTTTGGTAAGATATCGAATCGATGGTATTTTGCATGACGCCATGATTCTGCCAAAACAAACCGCTTTAGGAATTGTGGCCAGAATAAAAGTTCTTTCCAATTTAAAATTGGATGAACATAGACTTCCTCAGGATGGCCGTTTTAAAGTTGAAACTGAAGATTATAAATATTCGATTAGGGTTTCTATTCTGCCCGTTTTTGACGGAGAAAAAATTGTAATGAGATTACTGTCGGAAACTTCTAAAGCCCACACTTTAGAAGGAATTGGTTTGAGGGGTGAGCCATTAGAAAAAATTCAAGATAACTTAAGAAAACCAGTGGGAATGATTTTGATTACAGGCCCTACCGGTTGTGGAAAAACTACCACTCTATATGCGATTATGGAAATTTTGAATAAACCGGGGGTAAATATTTCTACCGTTGAGGACCCGGTTGAGTATCGGATGCCAAAAATTAACCAAACCCAGGTTAATCCAAAAATTGGTTTAACTTTTGCCTCGGGACTCAGATCTTTAGTAAGGCAGGACCCAGACATTCTAATGGTTGGGGAAATCAGAGACAACGAAACAGTAGGTCTTGCTGTTAACGCCGCCTTAACCGGCCATTTGGTCCTGTCCACCTTGCATACTAATTCGGCTGCCGGTTCCATTCCCAGATTAATTGATATGAAGGCCGAACCATTTTTAATTGCTTCAACTTTAAACATAATTTTAGCCCAGAGATTAGTTAGAAAGCTTTGTAAAGAAAAAGAAAAATACACTCTGAACGAATCCGAGCTTAAAAATATTGAAAAATATTGTGATTTGGAGAAAATTTTAAAAATTTTAAAAGAAGAAAAATTGATAAAACCTAAAGCTACCTTCAAAGACATAGAGTTTTATCGACCGAAACCAACCAAAGAATGCCTGGAGGGTTATAGCGGCCGAATTGGAATTTTTGAAATCCTGCCAATTACTGAAACTATAAAAGACCTTATTATTAAGGAGGCCACCACCGATCAAATTCAATCGCAGGCAATGAAAGAAGGAATGAGAACAATGATTGAAGACGGTTTTCTAAAGGCAGCCCAAGGAATAACCTCAATTGAGGAGGTATTGAGGGTAATTATAGAATAATGCCAAAATATTTTTATATTGCTAAATCCTTAAAGGGAGAAGAAAAATCAGGGACCCTGGAGGCAAAAAATGAAAAAGAACTAGCCAGAATCCTTCGGCAAGAAGGCTATCTTTTAATTAGGTCCGAAGGCGAAGAAAGAGAATTAAAAAAAAGAAAATTTGGGATATCGCTTCCATTTTTCGGCGGCGTTTCTTTAAGTGAAAAAATGATTTTTACCAGAAACCTCAAAGTAATGATTGCCGCTGGTATTCCCCTCCCCCGGGCCCTTAAAACGCTATCTGGTTTAACTAAAAGTAAAAAATTTGAAAAAGTACTCTTGGGTATAATGGAAGAAATTATCAAAGGAAAGAGTTTTTCAGATTCGCTTACTAAATACCCCGATATCTTCCCGGATATTTTTCAAAGCATGGTAAAAGTTGGAGAAGAAGCCGGAACGTTGGAAGAAGTTTTGGGAACATTAACCCTCCAGATGGAAAGACAAAATGAGATGAAATCAAAGGTAGTAGGCGCCTTAATATATCCGGCAGTTATTATCGCGGCCATGCTGGGAATTGGATTTTTGATGTTGATAATAGTTGTACCACAACTTGCTAAGACCTTTGATGAATTAGGCGTCGAACTTCCCCCAACTACCAAAATGATAATTTTTATCGGAACCTTTTTGGCGAATTACTGGTATTTGACTCCTTTTATAATTTTAGTTTTAGTGATTATATTGCGGAGAATTTTAAAAACAAAAACTGGAAAAAGAACATTTGACACCATAACCCTAAAGATTCCCGTTATCTCTTCGATTATTAAAAAAACCAATTCTGCCTCAATGGTTAGAACCTTAAGCTCTTTAATTACCGCTGGTGTTCCTATTGTTCGTTCTTTAGAGATTATTTCTGGAGCCATGGGGAATATTTTTTATAAAGAAGCAATGACTGAAGCGGTTGAAGAGGTCAGAAAGGGATCTAAATTTTCTGAAGCTTTAACAAAATATGAAAATATTTTCTCCCCTTTGGTTATTCAAATGATTGCCGTAGGGGAAGAAACAGGTCAGACCTCAGATATTTTGGGGAAATTAGCCGATTTTTATGAAGAAGAAGTGGCTAATACTACTAAGAATTTAACCTCGGTCATTGAACCAATAATAATGTTGCTTATCGGAGGGGCGGTTGGTTTTTTTGCCATAGCCATGGTTCAACCAATGTATAGTATGTTGGGAGCTATAGAATAGACTATGACCTTTCTTCCAACCTCCCGCTGGGTGCGAGCCCCCTATTATAAATAATAAATTAGGAATTATGAAGAACAGATCTTTTACCCCGCCCTTTTCTAAAAATGATGTAATAAAAATTCTTCGATTTTTTTTAAAGAAGAAAAATGCGGGGTTTACTTTGATTGAAGTTTTGGTGGGGATTTTTTTATTTTCGATTGTTTTTTTGGGGATTTTCGGAGCTTATGAATTAGGATTAAGGGTGGTCGGTTTAAGCCGAAATAAAATTATTGCTACCGCTATTGCTAATCAACAAATCGAAATGATTAGAAATTTACCATATCAATCAGTGGGGACAAAAGGAGGATTTCCCAATGGAGTTTTAGAGGTCGCTACCACCACTATTTTTAATAATATTGAATATAGAATTGAGATTCGAGTAGATTACGTCGTAGATCCCGCCGATGGTATAGCTTTTCCGGATGACGAGTGTCCTAATGATTATAAAAGAGTGGAAATTAAAGTTTCTTGGACGGGTCAATTTTTAGGCCAAGTTGAGCTTTCTACTGATATTGCTCCTAAAAACCTTACCCAAGAATGTGCTACCGGAGGTGGGGTTCTCTCGGTTTCCGTCTTTGATGCTCAGGGAGTAATGATTCCCTCTCCTTTAATTGAGATAAGGGATCCAGAAACTGACCAAGTTTTAAAATCGGCCACCCCAATTCAGGGACAACATTATTTTTCTTTAGCTACTTCCACTTATAAGGTAATTATTTCTAAATCAGGTTACAGCGCCGCGAGAACTTACGGTACCCAAGAAATAACCACTCCCGAAAACCCTCACCCCTCTGTTTTAGAGGATCGGCTCATTGAGGTTAGTTTTTCAATTGATAAAATCTCCACTTTTTCAGTTAATACTCTTTCTCCTCGGGGGTCTGATAATTTTTCTGACTCCTTTTCAGACGAAAGCAAAATTTCTGAAAAATCTAATTTAGTAGTGAGTGAAGGAGAAGCAAATTTAGCTACCACGACCGAAGGATATCTTTCTTCGGGATATTTAATTTCAACCGATATTTCACCGACAGATCTTGCTGGGTGGGATGAGTTAAACTTTACCGATTCAGAACCATTAGATACTGATTTGAAATACCAAATTTTTTATGCCTCTGGTACTGACTGGTTTTTAATTCCCAATACTGATTTACCCGGAAATTCAATTGGATTCGATGTCTCCCTGGTTGACTTATCGGTTCTTTCGACAAGCACTTATTCTCAATTGAAAATAAGGGGCAATTTCTCTGCCAATACGACAAGTACTACTCCCACTCTCTACAGTTGGCAGATTTCCTGGAACACTATGACTTCTTTTCCAATACCTAATGCTGATTTTAGCTTACGGGGTGATAAAATTATCGGCACTGATGCTAATGAAGAGCCGGTTTATAAGTATTCAATCGCTACTACTTCTGATTTCAGTGGCCATAAAGATATTCCGAATTTAGAGTGGGATTTTTATACCTTTTCAATAGATCCTAGTACCGGTTTGGATTTAGTAGATATTAGTCCTTCTCCTCAACCAGTAAATCTTTCTCCCGATACCACTCTACCGGTAAATCTTTATTTGGACGCTGAAAATTCTCTTTTATTAACCGTTGAAGATTCCGAGACTCTAAAACCGATATTTGCTGCCGATGTAAGATTATACAATTTAGGTTTGGGGTATGATATCATTCGATCTACAAATGAAAAGGGCCAGACTATTTTTATTCCCCTTCAATCGGCTACCTACAACTTGGAAGTTCAAGGGCCGGGATATTTATCTACTTCTACCGCCGTTTCAATTACTAATGATGTAATAAAAATAATAAAGCTGGAACGGATAGAATAACTGGCGAATTATGAATAATATTAAGACAATTAAATCTTTCACTTTAATTGAAACCATAATTGCTATTACTGTTTTTGCTTTACTTATGGGAGCAATGGCTGGAGCCATAGTGATGCTTTATAAAGTTTATGGATATACTTGGGAACAATCAGTAGCAATTAACGAGGCCCGGCAAGGGGTTGAAACTATGGTAAAAGATATTAGGGGGGCAAAAACAGGAGACAACGGTTCTTATCCGATAGAGATAGCCGATGATAAGCAATTTGTATTTTATGGCGACACTGACGCCGATGGCAAAACTGAAAGAGTGAGATATTTTTTAGGAACGATAAATTCAAAAACGCAAATTCAAGAATGTAGCACGGCAGTTGGCGGTGGGACTTGTAGCGTAAATTTTTCTAATTTTTTATCGGGGACATTAAAATCGGCTCAAGTAAGGGTTTCGGTAGACGGCGATTTGGATGCGGCTAATGAATATGTCGCAATTTATATTGACGGGAATGACGTGGGAGACCTCTGTATTAGTAGTTGTTTACATTGTGCCAGTGATTGGCAAGGAACTACCGTATTCGATGTAACTACTGCGGCAAACGATGACTCGATTACATTTTTAGCTGATGCGAGCTCGAGGGTTGGCCGTGAATGCCCAGCTGGAAACCCTAATCATGCAATGAAGGCGAGATTTGAATTTAGTTGGACGGAGGAAGTTATTAGTATAGGGAATGAATTAAAAAAAGGCGTAATAGAACCCATTGGTACACCGGTTGAATATCCCTCAGACCAGGAAAAAATTTCAACTATAACTCCGTATATCCGTAATAACCCTCCTATTTTTGAATATTTCGATGCTGATGGAAATAAAATTACACAATTACCAGCCCGTTTATCTGATACCAAGTTAATGAAAGTATATCTTGTTATTAATGTTGATCCCAATCGTCCACCAGATGATTTTGAATTAGAATCTTCAGTTCAACTAAGGAATTTAAAGGAAGAATAATAAAAACTACGCGAATTTTTATGCGAATCACAGGCAAATTGTTTTCAAATAAGCGAGGCATAATTACTGTCTACCTTTTAGTTTTTGGGTCAATTTTTTTAATTATGTTAGGCGGTCTTTTGGGTTTTATTTTATCCCAATTGAGGCTATCTGCCCAAAGAGTTGCCTGGAACGAGGCTTTACATATAGCTGAAGCCGGTGTTAACTATTATCGATGGTGTATTAATAATGAAATTGAGCCCTTCTGTTCAGCCCAAAAAGAATATCTGGATCCGGCTGGAAATCCTGTCGGCCAATTTTCTCTTGAAACCACTTCCACAATTTCATGCGGTCAGACCATTCAAAGAAAAATTATCTCGACTGGTTGGACTAATAAATTTCCAGATAAAAAAAGGAAAATTACTGTGTTATATGCCAGAGAATCTGTGGCCAAATATTCCTATATTTTAAATGACAATGTCTGGATTGGTAGTGATCATGAAATAAGGGGACCCTATCATTCCAATGGCGGCATTAGAATGGATGGCGAAAATCAATCTATAATAACTTCGGTCAAAAACGAATGGATTTGTACTGATTCTTTCGGCTGCTCTCCTTGTCCTGTAAGTCACGGTTGTAGAGTAGAAGGATCAAACTGTATTTGTCCTGGCGTTTTTACTACCACTTTAAATGGCAACCCTGGTTTATTTTCTTTCCCTGTTCCACCGTTTGATTTCGCTGGCATTACCATAGATTTGGCCCAGATGAAAAGCGTAGCTACAACAAGCGGAGTCTATCTTCCTCCTTCAACAACTACTAACCCTCTTGGCAATGGCTATCATATAAAATTTAAAAATAATGGAACTTTTGAAGCTTGGATAATTACCAGACTTTCCTCAACCTATGCCTATAGTTTAGAAGAAGATTGGCATTATGATTATTTTACGATTACTAACGAATACCTTTATAATACTTATACTATTCCCTCTGCCTGTTCAGTCATTTTTATCGAAGATAATATTTGGCCAGAGGGTGAGATAAAAGGAAAAGTTACCCTTGCCTCAGCAAATCTTATAAACCCAAACATAGACACTGATGTAGTCCTATTGGGCAATATCGATTATACAACACTAGACGGTTCAGACGGCTTTGCTTTAATAGCAGAAAGAAATATTTTAATTGGCCCTCAATCCCCTAACCAAATGGAATTAAGAGGAATTTTTACCGCCCAAAAAGGTCGTTTTGGTAGAAATCATTATCCCAATAATTTTAGAGAAAAATTGGAAATTTACGGTTCGGTGATTAGCAACGGACGCGTTGGAACACAATGGACTTCGGGCGGAACTATAGTCTCCGGTTATACGAAAAGAGAAAGTTATTTCGACGCCACTTTGATTTACAATCCGCCTTCTTTCGTGCCATATATCGATCCGGAATTTAAATTAATTAATTGGAGTGAGATAAGATAAAAAATGTTATAATTAAAAAAGATGTTAGAATTTTTTAACTTAAAACCAGAAGCATTCGGATTGGATATTTCCGATTTGTCTCTAAAAATCGTAAAACTTAAAAAAAAGAAAGGGATTTTAGGTCTATCTTCTTTTGGTGAAGCCGAGATTAAACCGGGAGCGATAAAAGAGGGGGAAATTAAAGACGAGGAGATTCTGGTAAAGACCATAAAAGAGGCAATCTTAAAAGTTAAGGGGGAAAGATTAAAAACAAAATATGTCATCGTTTCCTTGCCCGAGGAAAAAGCTTTTTTACAAGTAATCCAGATGCCAAAAATGAGCGAAGAAGATTTAAAATCAGCCGTAATCTTTGAGGCTGAAAATCATATTCCCCTGCCAATTGAAGAAGTTTATTTAGATTCCCAGATTATCCAGCCTTTACATAATCATTTAGATCATTTTGATGTTCTGATTGCTGCCATACCAAAAAAAATAGTTAATCCCTATGTAACTTCTCTAAAAAAAATCGGGCTTATTCCAAAAGCTTTAGAAGTTGAGTCCCAGGCAATTTCCCGGGCTTTAGTAAAAAATGAAGTCAGCCCGAACCCTGTTCTTCTCATTGATTTTGGAGCAACCAAAACCAGCTTCATGATTTTTTCCGGTTATTCCTTGAGATTTACTTTTTCAATTCCAGTTTCTTCTCAGAAGTTTACTGAAGCCATTTCTCAAACTTTAAAGATAGATTTAAAAGAAGCTGAAAAGTTAAAATTAAAACACGGGCTTCAAAGAGAAGTAAAAAACGAGGAGGCAAAGAAAATCTTTGAAGCCCTTATTCCCTCCTTTACTGACTTAACCGAACAAATTAAGAAGCACCTTGGCTATTATCAGACCCATGCTGCCCATGAACATCTGCCGCCAAATGGTAAGGGAATTTCTAAAATTTTTCTTTGCGGGAGAGGAGCCAATCTTAAAAGATTAACTGAATTTCTTTCAATGGAACTAAAAGTTCCGGTTGAACTTGGCAATCCCTGGATAAATATTTTGCCAAAACCTCTAAAAGAAGTACCAGAATTGTCCTACGAAAAGTCCCTTGGCTATACAACAGCCTTAGGATTAGCTCTGAGAGGAATAAAAGAAAAATAAGCTAATACTAATATGATTAATTTATTACCACCAGAAGAAAAAACCATCTTAATCCAGGAAGAACGCTTTAAATTAATTTTGATTTTAGGAATCGTTTTTTTATCTGCCCTTTTGTCTTTAATTCTGATTCTTTTTTCCATCAGGATTTATATTTCCAGTCAAACCGATTCAGAAAATACTATTTTAGAACAAGAAGAAAAAAATATTAAGGCTACCGAATTTCAGGAGCTTCAAGAAAAAATTACCTTAGCTAACAAAAATCTTTCTAATTTAAATTCTTTTTATCAAAATCAGATCTATTTTACGGAAATTTTGGAGAGAATTTCAGGAATCTTGCCATCGGGAATCTATTTAAACAATCTCTCCCTTACACCTTCTGGAAAAGGAATCTTAAACTGCACCCTTTCTGGCTTTGCTCCGACTATAGAAATTTTGTTAGATTTTAAAAAAAATCTTGAAGCAGAAAAAACCATTACGGGAACCAATTTTCCGCTGGCAAATTTGGTTGAATCAAAAGATATCGATTTCAATATCACTTTCAAAATTACGAAGTAATTTTATATAACGATGAAACTAAGAGGAAAAACATTTCTTATTTCGGGAATTCTCGGTCTTTTGATATTAAATTTGTTTTATTTCGGAGTTTATTTTTTGATTAAAGATATTAAAAAAAATTCCGAAGATTTTTTAAGGATAAAAAAAGAAATATCCATTGTTCGGGCTAAAATTGAAAATATAGAGTCTTTTAAAAATACTTATCTATTTTTAAAACCAGACTTAGAAAAAATATCAAATCTTTTTGTTGACCCGGAAGTTCCAATTGAATTTATTAAATTTCTAGAATCAACCGCTTCAAGCTCAGGAGTTTCAATTAAGGTTTCCCTTATTTCGTCTAAGACAATAAT
>CAYHBF010000061.1:0-1517 GCA_964354835.1 uncultured Candidatus Saccharibacteria bacterium | reverse complement strand
AACCATGTACTTGAAATTCCAAAAATCAACGGAGGCACATCCATGGCTGACGGTCTTTACCTCGCATGGAGAGAACTCAGAAACAGCACAAACTATCAAAATGCTGCAAAACACGTTGTTAACTTGGCCACGGACGGAATGCCCAATGTTCGCAATGGAAACGCTACGAGCGGCCTAGACGTTGACGGGCACGTTGACGCTTATGACGATGTCATCGCGGTCGTTAATGATGCAGCAAATCAGGGACTTGATGAGCTCGACATGGAAGGAATCGGTGTCTCAACTGCTGATATGCAATGGTTTAGGGATAATGTGGTTCATCCGCAGCCGGGGATATTTGCTCCGCCATTCACCAAGGCAGGGTGGGTCCGTCAGGTTGCAGATGTCGAAGAATTCGCCAGCACAATTGGCCAGAAGCTTCAAGCGGTTATTGGAGTAGAAGAGGTCTGGAGGCCCAATGCTCTTGGAGCCTTGATAGCAGGCATTTTCACCGTGGGCATCACAAGTGTAGTTTCCGCGTTGGCTTCAGCAGTCGCTAATCCTGAAACGTTTCCAAGCCAGGCAATAGCGCAGAAGATCAGCCAGATTTTTCCAGATACGTTGAAGAGATGGCTTCATGAGTTCATCAGTTCAAAACGCAAGCTGGTCATAGGTCCGCTTAAGCGTTCATCGTTTACGGTGACGAAGTTTGAGGTAGCTGCTTACGCGGTTGCCTTGGCGATTCTTACATTTGCTTTCGCCTACGTGAAGGCTCCAACGCTTAACGAAATTCTCGTTATAATTCCAACGGTCTTGGCTACAAGCATAATCGTGGAGTTCACGAAGAACTACGTGATATCCGTAATTGCGAGAATTGAAGGCGTGTGGACCGAGTATAGGCTCTGGTACTTCGGTTTGACCTTGTTCTTGTTCTCAATTTTCGTTTTGAAGGTGCCTTTCTCTTCGCCAGGCAGGCTTACGCATAATGCGCCTAAATTCACGAAGAAATCTCTAGGTTTGATTTCGGCTGTTCAAGTTCTCATTCCGCTTGCGTTTGCCATGATTTTCTACGGCTTATTCATCAGCGGATACACGCTTATTGGCAATATTGGCATTGTAATGTGCCTGACGGTGGCTCTCTTTGACAGCCTTCCAATACCGCCGACGAACGGCAAGGACATCTACGAGTGGAGCAAGTTCTTATGGCTTGGTCTGTTTATCTCAGCGTTCACGCTTTACATGCTAGTGCTGTTTATCTTATGATGGAGGCATAGCAAGTGCGCTCAAACCACTGGGAATACCTTGCGTTCGTGCTGTTAGCCTTGGGGCTGGCGCTTATGATTTCAGGCTCAATCATTTATTTTAGCTATCAGCAATATCCACAGAGAAAACTGCAGTACAACGGCATTCAGATTCCACTAATTATTGTAGGCGCCTGTTTTATGGTGCTAGGCATACTTGCGTTCCGCAGGTATAGAGCCAAGAAAAAGGCTGAGGCAATGGAAGGCGAATTTTTGCCGCCTCCTCCACCACCGCCT
>CAYHBF010000060.1:0-6898 GCA_964354835.1 uncultured Candidatus Saccharibacteria bacterium | reverse complement strand
GGCGAGATTCGAACTCGCGATACCTTTCGGTATATCCGCTTTCCAAGCGGACGCACTAGACCAACTATGCGACCCTTCCTTGAATTTATTTTGGCAACTGCGAAATTATTTTAGTAAATACAGGATATTGAGTAGCAAATTTATAATTTAACAGTTTCAAAATGGTTAAAAAGTCTAAAATTTCTTCCCGGAAGTCTCCCGGACCAATGAAAATTTCCCAGAATTCTTCGGCTAAATTTTTGGCATAGTTGTTTAAAACTGCGAAGCTGCCCTTTCCCTTTAAATACTCAATTATCATTTTAAATTCTCCCCGCTCAAGCCAGATTCCGCGGCAGACATTACAAAGGTCTATTTTAATGCTTGAGTCGCCGTAGTTTACCTCATAAAGAGGCAGACGGCAGGCCGGACAAAGTTTTTGAAGTCGGGAAATTTTGAATTTTGCTTTTTCCTTCCATGGTTCAATGTCTAACCAATTCAAATCTTTATCCCTGCTATCCTTTGCCCATCTTAATTCATTTTCTTCAAACCATAAACCAAGACAAGCAGAACAATAATCTATTTCTACTTCATAAAAAATTATCTTTTCTAAAGATTTTTTACAAAGAGGGCATTTCATACAATTTTAAATTCTTAAATCTCTCAATGCTTTTATTCTTTCTTCTATTGGCGGGTGAGTCATAAACAGACTTGAAAATTTCTTTTCCTTAAAAGGATTAGAAATGTAAAGATGGGCAGTGGCTGTAGAAGCAACTTTCAGGGGCGATTTATCGACAGCAATTTTTTCCAAAGCTCTGGCCAATCCTTCGGGATACCTAGTTAAGAGAGCACCCGAGGCATCGGCTAAAAATTCTCTCTTCCGAGAAATGGCTAACTGGATTAATTTAGCCACAATCGGCGATAAAATTACCAAAATCAAACCGATTAAGGCAAAAATTGCCACCCCTCCCCGATTATCTCTTCTTTTAAATCCTCCAAACCGCATTGACCTTAAAAACAAGTCAGTAATAATGCTGACAAATCCCACCAGAACAACCACCACTGTCATCAAAAGCATGTCCTTATTCCCAATGTGTGAAAGTTCGTGGGATATTACGCCTTCTAATTCGGTTCTGTCCAATTTCTCTAAAAGTCCCTTGGTAACTGCTATTACCGCGTGGTTTTTATCGCGACCGGTAGCAAAGGCATTGGGCTGGTCTTCCGGCAAAATATAAATTTTAGGCAAAGGAAGACCGGCAGTAATGCAAAGATTCTCTACAGCTCTATAAAGCTCGGGTTTGTCTTCCTTCTCTATTGGATTAGCTCTGGTCAAAGCTAAAACAATTTTATCAGAGTACCAGTAGCTGCTAAAACTCATTAAAATACTGAAGATTACAGCAAAAACCAAAATCCCGGGATTCTGAAAATAGTTACTAAAAACCCAACCCAATCCAATAATGAAAATCAAAAACAGGGTAATTAAAACCAAGGTCTTCCGAATATTGGATTCGGCGTAAGTATATAAGGTAGCCATTTCTAATTTAGAATTTCACTTTTACCGGTTCTCGGGCAGCTGTTTCCTCAATTTCGAAAAAGTCCATTTTGGTAAAACGGAAAATATTGGCAATAATGTTTGACGGGAAACTTTCAACCTGGATGTTCAAATCTCTGACATTAGTGTTATAGAAGCGTCTGGCTGCCTGAATTTTATTTTCGGTATCCGTTAATTCATCCTGGAGTTTCTGAAAATTTTCTGAGGCCCTCAATTGAGGATAATTTTCAGCAACGGCAAAAAGAGTTTTTAAGGTACCGGCCAGCATATTTTCTGCCTCACCTTTTTCTTTTATGCCCTGAGCTCCCATTGCTCTTGTCCTGGCTTCGGTAACTTTCTCAAAAAGCTCACGCTCATGAGAAGCATAACCCTTAACCGTTTCCACCAAATTGGGAATTAAATCGTATCTTCGCCTCAACTGGACATTAATGTCAGCCCAGGCCTCTTTTGCCCGATTGCGAAGGGTGACGAAACGATTATAGCCAAACCAGAAAAATATCGCAATTATCGCTGCAACTGCTATTAAAATTATTTTAATCATATCAATTATATTTTTAAAAGTCCGCTTAAACCGACCTTTGTTATCACTAACTTATATTTTAGATTAATTTCAATTTTTTGCAAATAGAAAAGCTCCACTAAGCGGAGCTTTTCGGAATAACAAAAGTTTGTGGTTTTTTAATACTCTTCGGGCATTCCAGCGGGCATCCCCTTTTCTTTTTTCTCTTCAGGCTCCTCGGCCACCACTGCTTCTGTTATCAGAAGCATCGAAGCTGCCGAAGCCGCATTTTCCAAAGCCGACCTTACCACTTTAGTCGGGTCAACAATTCCAGCCGAAATTAAATCCTCATATTTCATACTTTCGGCATTAAAACCGAAATTTCCCTGATGTTTTTTAACTTCCTCGGCTACGATTGCTCCGTCCAAACCCGCATTTTCCGCCAGTTGCCTGATTGGTTTCTCCAAGGCTCTCTTTAAAATATCAAGTCCTGTTTTTTCATCTCCTTCAAGTTTTAAATTATCCAAAGCTGTCACGCTTCTCAAAAGAGCCACTCCTCCACCGGGCAAAATTCCTTCTTCAATTGCCGCCCGAGTAGCGTTCAAAGCATTTTCAGTTTTTTTCTGTTTTGCTTTTTGCTCAACTTCAGTAGCCGCTCCAACCTTAATTACCGCCACTCCGCCTGCTAATTTTGCCAGTCTTTCCTGTAATTTTTCTTTATCGAATTCTGACTCAGTAGTTTGAAGTTCTTTTTTAATCTGTTTGGTTCGAGCCTCGATTTTTTCTTTATCACCTTTCCCTTCTATAATTGTGGTATTTTCTTTTGTTGCCACCACTCTCCTTGCCCGACCCAATTGTGCCAATGTAATATTTTCTAATTTTAGCCCCACTTCTTCAGATATTACCTGAGCTCCCGTTACCACGGCAATGTCTTCGAGCATTTCTTTTCTTCTGTCGCCAAAACCCGGAGATTTAATGGCTAAAGTATTAAAAATTCCCCGAAGCTTGTTAACCACCAAGGTGGCCAAAGCATCACCTTCAACTTCATCAGCGATGATAACTAATTCTTTTTTTCCAGCCTGAGCGACTTTTTCCAAAACAGGAAGAATTTCCTGAAGGGAGGAAATCTTTTTATCAGTAATTAAAAGATAAGGCTCTTCATAATCAGACGTCATTTTTTCAGCGTCGGTAATCATGTAACCAGAAATATATCCCCTATCGAATTGAAGACCTTTCACAATTTCAGGCGGTTCCGATATTGATTTTTTTGATTCCTCAACCGTAATTACCCCGTTTTCGCCAACCTGGGATACGGCTTCGGCGATTAATTTTCCGATATCCGGATCTGTAGCGGCGATAGTGGCCACTTGAACATATTCTTCTTTTGAAATTTTTTTTGAAGTTGTTTTTAAATAATCAACAACTGCTTTTACGCCTTTTTGGATACCTCTCTTTAAAACGAGAGGATGAGCGCCAGCCGCGACATTTTTAAGACCTTCGGAAGCTATAGCATGAGTTAAAATCATGGCGGTAGTTGTTCCATCGCCGGCATTCTCGCTGGTTTTCTCGGCCACCTCCTTCATAATCTCTGCTCCCAAATTTTCTACTTTATCTTTTAATTCAATCTCTTTGGCAATAGTTACTCCATCATCTGAAATTTCGGGTGCCCCAAAACCCTTATCCAAAACCACATATCTTGCTTTGGGACCTAGCGTTACCTTTACGGCATCAGTTATTTTGTCCATGCCAGCTTTTAATTTTTTTCTGGCAGCTTCATTAAATAAAATTTGTTTAGACATAATGGTATTATTCAATAATCGCTAAAATATCTTCTTCTTTTGCAATTAGATATTCTTTATCATCGACCTTTATTTCGTTCGGTCCGTATTTTGTAAATAAAACTTTTTGGCCCGGCTGAACGCTTAAGGGAACAATTTTCCCCGATGCAGTTTTTCTTCCGGGACCTACGGCAATTATCTTGCCTTGTTCTGGTTTTTCTTTCTCGGCCGTCTCTGGAAGCAAAATCCCGGCTTTGGTTTTTTCCTCTTCTTTTATTGGTTCAATAAGAATATGATCTGATAATGGTTTAATTTTCATAAAATTAAAATTGGGTGACACTTATTATTTTAGCAAATATGACCTTTAACTGCTAATTTTGATTTATAGCAAAATTTGAATTTCTGTCAAGTTTTTAGTGTTTCTTTTAAATATTTTCCCGTGTAGCTTTTTTTATTTTTTGTAATATCAAGAGGCACTCCCTCGGCAACGATGTAACCGCCTTTGTCCCCTCCTTCCGGCCCTAAATCTAATACCCAGTCTGAATTTTTAATTATATCTAAATTATGTTCAATAACCAAAACCGTATTCCCCCGGTTTACCAATTCTTTTAAAACAAACAGCAGTTTTTTAATGTCGTCTGGATGGAGGCCGGTAGTCGGCTCATCTAAAATATACAGGGTTTTGCCGGTTGCCTTTTTTGATAATTCAGTAGCTAATTTCACTCTCTGAGCCTCACCCCCAGAAAGTGACGGCGCCGGTTGGCCGAGTTGAATATATTCCAAACCCACGTCATATAAAGTTTTAAGCTTAACGTACAATCCCGGAATATTTTTGAAAAATTCCAGGGCTTCTTCAACCGTCATTGATAGGGCATCGGCAATATTTTTTCCCTTGTATTCAACCGTTAAAGTTTCTCTATTAAATCTTTCCCCCTTACATTCGGAACATTGGACATAAACGTCGGGTAAAAAATACATTTCAATTTTTTTTACTCCCTGGCCTTCGCAAGCTTCGCATCTCCCCCCTTTAACGTTAAAAGAAAAACGACCGGGCTGATATCCTCGCATTCTGGCTTCTTTGGTTTTTGAAAATAAATCTCTGATATAAGAGAAACATCCGGTATAGGTTGCAGGATTGGACCTTGGCGTTCTGCCAATTGGAGACTGGTCAACTAAGGCCACTTTGTTTAAATTTTCGGTGCCCAAAATCTCCTCATATTTCCCCGGTTCCTCTTTTGATTTGTAGAACTTTCTCATTAAAGCCTTGGCTAAAATGTCGTTCATCAGAGAGCTTTTTCCGGAACCGGAAACTCCGGTAATACAGACAAATTTACTGAAAGGAATTTTAACATTGATATTTTTTAAATTATGTTCTGCTGCCCCTTTTATCACTAAGTATTGTTGATACCTGGTTTCAACAGACTTTGGTTTGGACAGATGATGAGAGGAGGAACTGAAAGCTGATTTTATTTCCACTTTCTTTCGTCCGGCTAGATAATCTCCGGTAAGAGTATGAGATTTTAATAATTCCTTTGGTGTTCCCTGGAATATAATTTTGCCGCCGTGTTTTCCTGCTCCCGGCCCAACATCGATTACCCAATCGGAATTTTTTACCGTTTGAGGATCGTGTTCAACAACAATAATGCTGTTTCCTAAATCTCTTAATTTCTTAAGAGTTTCAATCAATCTTCCCTGGTCCCTGGGATGAAGGCCTACCGATGGTTCGTCTAAGATATATAAAACACCGGTTAATTTTGAACCGATCTGGGTGGCCAATCTTATTCTTTGCTCTTCCCCACCTGCCAATGTTCCTGTTTTTCTGTCTAAAGTTAAATAATCCAAGCCAACATCAATTAAAAACTGCAGTCGATTTATTGTTTCTTTTATTATTAGTTGGGCTATTTTTCTTTCGTTTTCTTTCAGGGAAATCTTTTCAAAAAATTCTTTAACTTTATCGATTTGCATTTCTACCATTTCGTCAATTGCTTTTCCGACCACTGTTACTGCTAAAACCTCCGGTTTTAATCTTTTCCCCTTACATACCTCACATTTTTTCTCTATCATATATTGTTCAATCTCTTCTCTGGCATAGTCAGAATCGGTTTCATGATATCTTCTTTCTAACCAGGGAATAACACCTTCAAATGCATTTTTACCGTATAAAACAGCGTTGATTTTTTCTTTTGGCAACTCCTTGACCGAAGCATTTAAATCAATATTTTCTTTTTCAGCCAATGCCTCTAACTTCCACCAGAAAAATCCCTGGCGACCTACCTTGTGGGAGGCATGGGCCCAGGGAAAAATCGCTCCTTCGGCAAGTGATAAATTGGGATTAGGAATGACCAACTTCGGATCTACTTCCAGTTTCTCGCCGAGCCCCTGGCAGGCCGGACAAGCTCCAAAAGGCGAATTAAAGGAAAAAAGCCGGGGTTCCAATTCAGGTAAGGAAATTCCACATTCTTCGCAGGCAAAATGCTCGGAAAAAACTAAATCTTCTGATTTTGACATTACAATGACGATACCCTTCCCCAACTTTAATCCCGTCTCCAAAGAATCAACCAGTCTCGCTTTATCAAGATCTTTGTCGATTATTAACCTGTCAACTACTACTTCAATGTTGTGTTTTTTGTATCTTATTAAAATTTTCTCCAGCGCCTCTTCAAGGCGATGAACTATTCCATCAATCCTCACTCTCACAAAGCCAGCTTTCTGGATCTCTTCCAAGACTCCGTGGTGTTCCCCCTTTTTGTCTCTAATCACCGGACCTAAAACCGTCACCTCGGTTTCCTTCGGCAGTTTTAAGATTTGTTCAGTTATTTGATCAATTGTTTGACATGAAACCGGTTTTCCGCATTTTGGACAATGGGGTTTTCCGATTCTGGCAAATAAAAGACGGAGGTAGTCGTATATCTCCGTTGTCGTCCCCACGGTTGACCTCGGATTGTGGCTGGCCTTTCTCTGGTCAATTGAGATTGCCGGACTGATTCCTTCGATCTTATCAACGTCAGGTTTATCCATCACTCCCAAGAATTGGCGTGCGTAGGCAGACAAGGATTCTACGTATCTTCTTTGGCCCTCGGCATAGAGAGTATC
>CAYHBF010000059.1:0-1896 GCA_964354835.1 uncultured Candidatus Saccharibacteria bacterium | reverse complement strand
AAAAATATGCGAAAAAGAAAATTCGGAAGAAGACTAAGTAGAAAAAAAGATCGAAGAAAAGCCCTTTTAAAGAGTTTGGCAAGAGCTCTTTTGTTAAAGGAAAAGATGAAAACTACCGAGGCTAAAGCTAAAGAAGTTTCTTTTTTTGTTGAAAAATTGATCACAAAAGCGAAGATTGGCAATTTAAGCTCAAAGAGGTTTCTTTCTAAATTTTTCTCTCCCAAAATAGTCAAAAAAATAATTAATGAAATCGCTCCAAAATACAAGGAAAGGAAGGGCGGATACACCAGAATTATTAAATTGGGGCCCAGGAAGTTAGACGGAGCGAGGATGGTTATAATAGAATTAGTAAAATAAATTCTAATTCCATAATTAGACATGGAACGTAAAACACACATAATTGATGCTACCGATAAAGTTTTAGGAAGACTAGCGACTGAAATCGCTATAATTTTACGTGGTAAACATAGACCTGATTTTTTTCCCTATAAAGATATGGGTGATTTTGTTACAGTTAAGAATGTTGGGAAAATTAAAGTTACTGGAAAAAAAATGGAACAAAAAATATATTTTCGACATTCAGAATATTTAGGAGGATTAAAGGAGATTTCCCTAAAGACTCTTTTTAAAACAAATCCAGCCGAAGTGCTAAAAAAAGCGGTTTTTGGAATGCTGCCTAAGAATAAATTACGGGCCAAAATGATTAAAAGATTAAAAATAGAGAAATAATTTTTTATTTATGGTAAAAACTAAAAAACCTGTAAAAAAAACAAAAGTAAAAAAACTTGAAAAGCCTAAAAAGACCGAGGAGGTAGCGCCTGAGATTGCGTCATTACAACCTGAACGGTATTTCGAGGCGGTGGGACGAAGAAAAACAGCCGTGGCTAGGGTTAGACTTTTTACTCGGCGGGGCGCGAGAGCTGCCGCCGAAGACGAAGTTCCCGACCCAGGAGAAAAGACTTTTTTTGTTAACGAAAAGCCAATAAATCTTTATTTTCCATCTTCCGAACTCCAACAAGTTGCCCAGGCGGCCTTAGAAAAAATGAAGTGTCTTGATAAGTTTGAGATCTCGGCTAAAGTGAGAGGGGGAGGTCTTCCTGCCCAGGCCGAAGCTATAAGACATGGAATAACTCGAGCCCTGGTTTTATTTAACCCCGATTTTAGAAAGAGATTAAAGAAGGCTGGTTTTTTGACGAGAGACCCGAGAATGCGCGAAAGAAAAAAATTTGGCTTAAAAAGAGCAAGAAGAGCACCCCAGTGGTCAAAACGCTAATACTACTCAATGAATTTTCAATTCATTTACCCGAATACAAGTAAGGGTGAGAGAAGAAGTTTACTTCTTCGAACCACCTTTCGTGAATCTAAAAATTCACTTCAATGCTAAAGGAACTCATTGATAAATTTTATTTGGATAGAGAAAAGACAAAAAATAAAAAAGACCAGATCCGCTTTTATATTACAGATGCTGGCAGATGCCCGAGAGCAGTCTTTTTTAAACTTAAAAAGGCGCCGAAAGAAGAGTTAGAAGCAAGAGTTCTAAGGATGTTTGAACACGGTGATTATTTCCATCAGATTATTATGAAACCGCTTTTTGCAGTAAAAGAGGTAAGGGTTATTAGCGCCGAGGTAGATATTCCTCCTCAAGAGATAATTTCAGGAAGAGCGGATGCTATAATTTCAGACGGCAAAGATTTGTATGTGCTTGATATTAAAAGTATGAATAGTATGATTTTCAAGAATTTGGAAGAAGCCAAAGAGGAAAGCATTAATCAGCTCCAGCTTTATTTGCATTTTTTTAAAATTCCAAAAGGCATATTACTTTATGTAAATAAAGACAGTTTGGAATTAAAAGAGTTTTTAATTAATTACAACCCAAACCTTGTCCAATCGCTTTTG
>CAYHBF010000058.1:0-1668 GCA_964354835.1 uncultured Candidatus Saccharibacteria bacterium | reverse complement strand
CTGGTCTTCACCATATCAGCGCCAAGCTCGGCTCCCACGCGTGCGGCATGCGCTATGTTCTCTTCTGAGTACTCATCTTTGATCTTGTTCCCCCGCGGGTACATCATGGCCAGAAGGGGCATGCCCCAATCCTGGCAGCTCCGGGATACATCTCCCAATGTGGAGAGCATCTGTCCCTCGTCTTCAGCGCCGATGTTTACGTGAATGCTCACCCCGTCTGCTCCCAGCTTGAGGGCCTCCTCCACAGTGGCCACCAGCACCTTGTTGTTGGGATCGGGGCCCAGAGCGGTGGAGGCAGAGAGATGGATTATGAGCCCCAGATCCCTTCCATAGCCCCGGTGCCCAAAGATGGCTGCTCCCTTATGGACCACGGCAGCGTCAGCACCGCCGGAGGCCACGGCCTCGGCAACTGCCTTCACGCTCCTTATGCCATCTATAGGTCCTACAGTTACCCCATGGTCCATGGGAATTATGACCGCATTGCCGGTCTCCCTGTTGATTATCCTCTCCATTCTGATGGATTTCCCTCTCAACTCAATCCCTCATTAATGTATGATATTGTACAATAAAGTATATCTATTCTCTTCGATGCGCATATTTTGATATTTAAGGATTTTCCATGCCTTCAGAGCAGCCTGTCGTGAAGCTCTAAGTATAGTGAAGCACCTAAAATTGAAGCAACCAATCACCATGCTGCGATCTCCTGGTGGAGTTTATAATTATAACTATTTAGATCCTTAGACTATAGTTTGAATTTTATAACGTCGGCTCTTTTCCCACTCGCTGCTGCGATTTTGATGTGCTCAAGCCTGGTGTGACATGCTCCAAGTAAGGTACCGTGCTGGTTAGGCTCGGCTCCCCTCTCCCGGGTCTGGCTGTCCTCGGTGCTTCTGCTACGTTCTTCCTACTGTGCTTCTTCTTGTGTCGCCCCGGGCCCCTAGATCCCGCTCAAGGCCGCGGGCGGTAACCCTCCAGCGGTCGCGTGGGACACTACACACCGGGGGGTCGAAAACGGTTGATAGGTCGATTTGCTCTTCACTCCCGATGCCGACGGGCCCCGTGAGGAGACAACCGCCGTCCGAACCACCCCCGACAACATAGGAAGGGGGATAAGGCCTTAGGGGACAGGGCCTGGTCTGGTTTGTGGGAAAAAGATCTTGCCTCGGGATAATGGATCCGCCTGAAGCTAGCGGAGGAGGAGATCCTTTTTCAGTGGCTGGTAGTTGGCCAGCTTCTTTATCAATTCCTCATGGCGAATCCACAGACCGACTATTATTGCCAGGGAGAGGGCCAGCCAGGCGGCAAAGACCGGCCTCATATATCCCACCAACTCAATCGGCTGGGAGTAAATGAAGACAGCTGCGGCCAAAGTTACAACTGCAGAGAAGAACATATTGGCTGAAGGCGCAAGGCCGTCTCTGTAAATGACACAGAACCGCTCCCACTGCCTCTCCCCCTTACCGGCCATAGATACAGGGTGCCTGCCCAGAAAGACCCCAATTCGCTTTATTCTGGAATCGGCGGACATGATATACAGATCAAAGCTTATGGCCACCAATGGAATAAAGTACAGCAGCCAGTAGATGTAGGGGAGCTTAAGACCCATATCCACAGAGCTGATGCCAAAGAGGACTGTAATGAACGCCAGCTTTCTGGTTACGTAATCGG
>CAYHBF010000057.1:0-6304 GCA_964354835.1 uncultured Candidatus Saccharibacteria bacterium | reverse complement strand
ATCTTACAATTTAAAAATTTAGTAAAACCATTTAAATATTCATTTGGGATCTCGGTTTTCATTAGATGAATAATCCGCCCTTAATTGGAAATTTTTCCTTAAACGGAGTAACAACCAGCATTAGTCTTAAAGTTAAATCTTTTGAATCTTTGATAAAATCTCCCGGAAAATCAAACCAAATTCTGAAAAAATCTTCGGTAGAATATTTCCTTCTTCTGATATAAATTAAAATTTTCCTGAGGGCGGGGTCCATAAGCACAATGTTATTTCTGTCAATGTCCACCACGACTGAATAATGGCCGTCGTCTTCATTAAACCAGTCAACAATAACCGGAATTTCCCTCTTTACAAAATATCTTAAATCATCCAGGGAACTCTTAGTTTTTAAAAACGCCTGAAATCCAAAATGTTTAGCGGCTTTTATTAAGCCTTCAATCGAAGTGCCCATTTTTTGCGTTGTGCCGCTAAGTTTGCCAAGTTCAGCCTCGGAAACCGAAATACCGTAGTAATCCAACACCATCTTTAAAGACGCTGGTCCGCAAAAACCGGGCGTTTCCCGAAATGGTTTTAATTTTATCATTTTTTTAAAAAATTTAGTCGTTAATTAGCTCGCTCTTTTCATATACCAGTTGGCCGCAGGCAGCCCGAATTCCTCTACCGAACTTATAACGTTGAGTTACGGCTATTCCCTCTTTTTCCAAAATTTGCCTAAATCTTTTAATTCTTTCTGAAGAAGACGGTTTAAAAATACCGGTAGGATTGTATGAAATGAGATTTACAAAAGAAAGAGGTCTTTTAATTAATTTTGCCAATTTCTGAGATTGCTCATCAGAATCATTTAATCCCCTTATCATTATATACTCAAACATAACTTTTCGTCGAGTTTTTTTAATATAGTTATCAACTGCCGCCAAAATCTTCCCAATGGGGTATTTTTTGTTTATTGGCATCATTTTTGAACGCAATTTATCATCGGCGGAATGGAGAGAAATGGCTAAATTTACTTCCAATCCCTCTCTGGCTAATTTTTCAATTCCTTCTACAATACCCACCGTTGAGATGGAAATATGCCTGGCTCCTATATTAAAACCCTCTTTATCGTTTAAAATTCGAATTGCTCCCAGAACGTTTTCATAATTTAAAAATGGCTCCCCCATTCCCATAAAGACGACGTTGGTCACCTTTTCTTTTTGATTTTTTAAATAACGGGCGAAAAACAAAACCTGCTCCGTAATTTCAAAAACTTCAAGATTTCTTTTGAATCCTAATTTACCGGTAGCGCAAAAAGAGCAGCTTAAAGAACAACCAACCTGAGAGGAAACGCAAACCGTGTTTCGGCCATCAATATGACGCATTAAAACCGATTCAATTTTTAAATTGTCTTTCAGAATAATAATAACTTTTAGAGTGTTTTTGTCTTCAGAAACAAAAAATTTTCCCCTAATTAAAAGAGGACAAATTTCTTTGAGTTTTTCTCTAAATGCTAAAGGTAAATTGGTTGCCTCTGACCAATCCTCAATTAAATCCTGAAATAAGGCTCTTTTTACCTGATTTCTACGATATTTTGGTTCCTCTTTTAAAATTTCGTCTAAATTTCTTAAATTCATATTTTATTTGTAGTTAAAAATCTCGCCGTGACCGGGATAAACTGATGTTCCCGGTTTCAAAACTTTGGATAATTTTTTTATGGATTTTTCGAGGTCTTTTGAGGAACCCCCGGGGAGATCCGTTCTCCCATAGCCATCTTCAAATAAAGTATCTCCGCTAAAAGCAAAACCGTCGCCTATTAAGCAAATACTTCCTTTGGTATGCCCTGGCGTATGTAAAACTTTTAAGATACTATCCCCCACTTTTATCACATCTCCGTCATTTAAAAAAATATCGGCCCTGAAATCAATAAAATCTTTCTCTGCCTGATGAATCAAGATTTTAGCCCCCGTTTCCTCTCTTATTTTTTCATTAGCCAAAATGTGGTCGGGGTGGCCGTGAGTATTCACAATACATCTCAACTTTGACTTAGTTTTTTTAATTTCGTCTAAAATTTTCTCCGCATCGCCGCCAGGGTCAATGATTAAAAGCTCCTTTTCTGAAATCAACAGATAACAATTTGTCAGAAGTGGTCCAACCACTAAAAGTTTAATATTCATATGGTAAAAATATTAGTTATTAAGCGGTGGTATTTTAAGCGGGACCTCGCCATCCAGGCCTGATAAAATTTTTTTCTCCAGGCCTTTTTCCACAAAGACATTTCCGGTAAAAATAAAAAACCGTCTTTGTAGCCCAGATACCTTGTTTTAAAATCAGAATGCAAAAAAGCTAAAGTAGCGCAAATTAAGGCCGATTTCTGATTCTCGTTTCGGCAGCTCTGTCCGAGACATAGTTTCGGGCAAAGCTGCTTGGAGAGATTGTCTTGGGAAATCTTTTTTACTAATGTCGGGGAAACCTCAATTAAATTCAGACCCAAAACAAATCCTTTCTTCTCTAATTTTTTAACTAATTCTCTGGCAAAGTCCGAGAATTTAGGCATCAAGGCCGGTGGAATAGGATTTACCCTTTCTCTCCGAAAAATCTTTGTTGATAAAAACTTCTCATAAAGCCGGAACAATCCCTTTCCCTTGCCTATTGTTAAGGGAGCGTCAATGGCAATTACTTTTGTCTCTTTTAAATACTTCCCTATTTCTTTTAGAACATCTTTCCCGAAAACATCCTGACATTGTCCACACCAAATTTCCAAAGGGAAAATGTTTCCCCCTTTTCTTTCCAAAATGCAAATTCCGGTCGTTTTCTTCTCTTTTATTCCCAGGTCAATTCCGATGAAAAACTCTTTTTTACGTTCATTTTTTGTCATTTTTTATTCTACGCCGGTTACACAATCATTAAATAATTTAACTTGTGCATTGTATTGGTCGATTAAAACCTTTGTCTCATCAACGAGGTTATTGTACTGAGAAACGATGGCGTTATATTGTTCAATTTTTTGATTATAGTCCGGTCCGTGTTTTGGCCTCATCGTCTGAATTTCGGCTTGCAATACTTCTAAAGTTTGCTGGAGCTCCCTAATCTGGTTTTGATTTGTTTCAATTTCTGTCTTAAGCGTCTCGTCAGGCTGAGAACAGGCAGAAAGTGGTAGCCCAAAATGTTGAACGGCTAACCAAGTAGTCTGCCCTTCAAATATGCCCCTTATTACTGCAACCCCGATTTCCTGATATTGAGTATTCAAAATATTCTCACGATGACCGGGACTATCCATCCATCCCTGGACCAAAGTCTCATCATTTTGGAAATTACCAAGGGCCAAATTTTCACCTATGGCAATAAATTCATAGCCAACCCTTTCAGTCAGTTCTTTTACTCCAACTCCCGAAGGAGAAGAATGGGCGAAATACTGATTTTCAAACATATCTTCAACCTTTATCTCGGCTGAAGAATCCAATTTCGCACTTTCTTTAAGCGGAGGAAGGCCGTATTCCGCTCTTTGTATGTTTGTCCATTGAATTACTCCCTCCCGGGTCAAAAAAGCCTCTGGCGCTTCCTCAGGAGCCCTTAGAGGTGGGGGCGTTAAAATTTTTCTTTCAATTTCCTTTATTGAAAAATCGGTAGTTCCCTTTTCAATTTGTGGTAATCTCAGAGATAATTCAAAATAAAGATTTAATAAATCGTTCCTGAAGAATAAAATGCCTCCTAAAAAGATTATAAAGATTAGAATTAGGGTAAATTTTCTCATGAGTTTTCCCTCTTGATGAGTTTTTAACTTCTCCTCTTTTCCAACCTGATTATCTTTTTTATCAACAAGAACTACTTCATTTTTAATCATAATTTATCCCGCACCTTATTAAGGGTGCAGGATTTACTTATTTCCTAATCCATAAATGGTCCTCCAAGCATCATAATTATCATTGTTATTGCTAATATTGAAGCACTGATGAAAAATACTGTTCCTGAAATATAAAAAATTTTCTGATAATTCATAATTTTATACCGGTATTAATTCTCGACCTTTTTACTAACTCCCCTTTTTCGTTTATCTCTTCTTTTAATATTCTGGTGCTTGAGATGAGTTTTCTGTCTTCAGCTAAAACAAAATTTATTTTAACAATTTCTATCGGTTTTTTGTTTCTCTCTCGACGTTCCTTGTTAATTAATAGCGCAGTCTTATAGGTCTTGGGAGAAACGACAATATAATCAAAATCATATTTTAAGGTGGGACCGAATTTGTCTTCTATTTTTAAAATTTTTGGCCAAATTTTAAACTCTTTTTTAATAAACTTTTCCAATTCAACTTTTCTCTGATTAAAAACTATGACTTTTCTTTTTTTGATTGTTTTTGCCAAAATATCGGAAGTCAAACCAATCGTCACCACTCCCAGCTCAAAAGATTTTTTTAATAACGCCTTGTGACCTTCGTGCAGTATGTCGAAGGTTCCGCCAACAACTACTTTTTTAGCTTTTTTAATTTCTTTTTTCATATACCGAGCCCCGCCTAGCGGGACGAAGGTGGAAAAGAGGACTTATCCTCTTTGATCTGTTGTTTTACTGTGTCCGTACGAAACTCACAAGCGAAGGATGACCAAAAAATCGCCTCGTCGGCGACCATTAGCCTGTTGATGCCTGGTTTCAACAGACATATTTCATATTTAAAAATTGGTCGCCTGTTCCATCCACTGGCCGTATTTGCAATCCGGACTATGCGGCGGCGGCATTTCTCGCCTTAACAGCGCCACCGCCTCTTTAAAAATCTCTGGCACGTCTGAGGGATTTGTATCTATCTCATGGAGTTCCTTTCTGAAGGGCAACCTGTCTCCGAATCCATTTCCCTTATCAACTATATAAAAAGCCAGATAGCCTTTTTTCGGAGTTAAAAAGCCGTTCTTTTCCAAAAGATAGGTATAAATGTCCATTTGCAGCTGAAAACGGTCGTAGATGGTCGCTACCGCGCTACCGGTAGACTTATAATCCATCGGTGCTAATTTACCGTCTTCAAATTCTAAAACGTCATCAACTGCTCCAAAAAGAGTTGCTTCCAATTCCGAATCAAAATAGCGCAATCCGGCAAAATTGCTCCGCCATTGATTTAACAAGTTTTGATTGGGAAAAAGTTTAGCCGGAATTTTGTGAGCTAAAATTAAAGGATGAGGTTTGTTCTCCGCCCTGTATCTGTCAAACTCTTCCTTTAAAAGAACGTCTACAGCCATGTTCAAAGCATAAGGGTAAGGTGGCGGTCTTTTAATCCCCCGTCGTTTTTCCAGCCAAAAACAATGCGGACATTCTAAATACAAATTCAAAGAACTCGGCGAAAGTTTTATTGGTTTGTCATTCATAGAAATCTGACAAATTTATTATTTTTATCGACAAGAATATTTTTCATTTTGACTGGTTTATCGGTTAGCTCAAAACTCATTATAATGATTTCATCCCCCTTTTTAATCAGATGACAGGCAGCTCCGTAGATAACTATCTTTCCAGAATTTTTTTCTTCTTCAATAGCATAGGTTTCTAATCTCGCCCCATTTGTATTATCCACCACCAAAACTTTTTCTCCGGGGAAAATATCAACTTTTTCCATTAACGCCCTATCTATCCCCACACTCCCTACGTAATTTAAGTTTTCATCGGTAACTGTTGCTTTATGAATTTTTGACCTCAGTATCCACCTCATTTTTTTATTCTACCAAAAAATCGCCCGACCTGTAAGGTATAGGGCGACCTCTTGCAACTGTTGATACCAGATATCAACAGACAACTATAAATTTTCTCTTGTGCTGTCTAATTTTTTCTTAATTTCGTAAGGGTTTTCAATATTGATTAAAACAATTTCCTGAAATCCGGTTCCGGCTGTATCAATAATTAACCGACCGGTTTTAAAGACTATTCTATTAAAGAATGATTGTTCTACTTTGACGTCCGTGATTTTGTCGTAATCTACGCTTGTTAAATTGGTAGATAGCCAACCTTTGAGAACGAGGACTCTTTTATTTGTAAAAGCGTAATTATTTGCTCTTTTTAAATACCGACCCCAGATAAAACCGCCAACAATAAAGATTACTCCCAATCCATAGAGAAACAAAAGCGGTATTCCTAAAATAATCAAGGTATATTTTGCAACGTTTACATATCTGTCTCCCAAACTAAATTCAAATTTGATTTCTTCTCCCGAACTTAGTATTTTATCCCAGAGATTACCGGTGGACATAGTTTTGAATTTTCATTTGAATAATTTTCTTTGGCGGAAGGTTTTGGCAATATCAATGGCGATTTTCTGGCCGATTTTAGTTAAAGAAAAGAGGGTTTCCGGGTCTCCTTTAAT
>CAYHBF010000056.1:0-3524 GCA_964354835.1 uncultured Candidatus Saccharibacteria bacterium | reverse complement strand
GAATTTGATACTGCTTTAATAGGTGATATAGTTATTGCTAAAAATGTGACTACCCCTTTGTATAATTTTTCGGTAGTGATTGATGACTATGAAATGAAGATTAGCCACGTTATCAGGGGAGAAGAACATATTTCTAATACTCCAAAACAAATTCTAATGCAGGAAACTTTAGGACTTCCTCAACCAAAATACGCACATCTACCAATGATTCTGGGGGCTGACCGCAGTAAATTATCAAAAAGACACGGGGCTACCGGAATCGCTGATTACAGAAAGGACGGATATTTGCCAGAAGCCCTGGTTAACTTTATGGCTTTTTTAGGTTGGAATCCGGGTGGAGAGCGGGAAATTTATGCTATGCCGTCTCTGATTAAAGAATTCTCCTTAGAAGGCGTCCAAAAAGGAGGAGCAATTTTCAACACTAAAAGACTGGATTTTTTAAACGGATTTTACATCCGTCAAAAATCGACTGAAAAATTAACCGAACTTTGTCTTCCTTATTTAATTGAAGCCGGATTAATTACGCCTGATTTTAAAACCAGCCAATATCCGCCGGCTTACGGAGCTGCAGAAATCGTCCAAGCTTATAAAATTTCTGAAACTGGGGAAGAAATAAAAGTAGAATCATTGCAGAAAATTATTTTCATCTACAAAGAAAGGCTGAAAAAATTTTCGGAAATTTCAGAATTGACCGATTTTTTCTTTAGGGATAAACTGGAATATGATAAGAGCTTATTAAAATGGAGTGAAATGACGGACAAAGAAATTGAAGTCTCGCTTGATAAATCAGAAAAGATATTGTCAAAAATAAAAACTACTGAAGAATGGAATAGAGAAAATTTAGAAAATATTTTAATCCCTGAAGCCGAAGAATTTGCTGCTACTTTAGCAAGGGCGGGGGATAGGGGATACCTTTTGTGGCCCTTAAGGATAGCCCTTACCGGAAAGAAATCCTCGGCAGGTCCCTTTGAAATCGCTGAAATTTTAGGAAAGGAGAAAACAATAAAAAGAATTATCAGAGCACGTAATATATTAAAAACTTAAAATGAAAGCGAATAAAATTATAATAATTTTAGCGATAGTTGGGATTTTGTCGCCCATTTTTTCCCTTGCCCAAACTGAATCAATAACCACTCCTGACACCTTAGGAGAAGCAGGAGAACTGGGAGAAAAAGCTCTAAAAACTACTGGAGAAGAACTTCCGGGAATTTTAGAAAGAATCTGGAAAGAAGAGGTTTTACCTTTCTGGCAAAAGATGTACGATTGGTTCAAGGCCAATATTTGGCCGAGAATTGTGGATTGGTTCAAGAAAATTGAGATTTCGATAAAAGAAGAAATTGAAAAAAGAAAACCAGCTGTTAAAGAGGAGCTAGAAAAGGAAAAAGAAGAAATAAAAGAAGAAGCTCCACAGATTGGAAAAACCCTCTGGGAAAAGCTCAAAGAATTAATAAGATAATTCATTTCGCCTTCGAAATTAAGGAAATAATAAGCAATAAATAAAAAAGGTCGTTTCAGTAATAAAATTAAAAAAATATGAAAAAAATACTTTTTTCTTTAATCGTTTTGTCTTTTTTAATTGGAGGTTTAAGCGTTTTAGCTCAGGAAAATAATTTGCCATCAAGCGGAATGACTCCTGATAATCCTCTTTATTTCCTAAAGGCCTGGAAAGAAACCGTTCAAACATTTTTTACTTTCGGTGCCGAGAATAAAGCCAAACAATATTTGCACCTGTCCGACGTCAGATTGGCCGAATACCAAAAAATGATAGAAAAAGGAAAAACCGAGATTGCTCAAAAAACTTTAGAAAAATATGAAAAACAGCTAAATCATGCCATTGCCAAAATCGAAGAGTTAAAGCAAAAAGGGGAAGATGTCAAAGATGTTTCCCAAAAATTGGAAGAGACTATTTCAAAACATATCGATGTTCTGGAAGAAAATCTTCAAAAAGTTCCTGAAGCCGCAAAAAATGGAATTGAAACGGCTTTGGAATCTTCAAGTAAGGTTTTTGAGAAATTTACCGGACGCACTAAAGAAGAAAGGGGATGCCTGAATTCTGGAGGCGAAGTTTCAACGTCGTTATGCTGTGAATCAGTTAGTGATTTTCCAAACCTCTGCCTTATTGGTGCTTGCGGTTGTTCGCCGACAAACAGTCATGAAGTAAAGATTTGTGACTGCGGACCCGAAAAATGCTTTGACGGAAATAAATGCGTCGCCTTATAGAAAAAAACAATAAAAAGTAGTAATCGAGCCGCCCTTAATAGGGCGGCTTTTATTTCTTGGCATTAATATTGTGCGACATTTTAGAAAATATATCACAATATGTTTAGGCGAAATTTAATTGAGGATGGAAACCGTTAGACTTGTCCGCCGAAGACTAGGGGGCGAAGGCGGAGCAGGGAAGAGCCTAACAATTTTTTCTCTTGACAAGATTTAATGACGATTTATTATAAAAGTAGGAGAGAGAACTAGATGTTGCGTTTCGCCGCCTCACCCAATGCCTCGAGGTTTTGCAGCCGAGAGAGAACCAGACTCATTGATGGTGGCCACCGAGAGTCTGATGATAACTCTCTTACATATCTATCCTAAGTTACGGATAACACGAAAGGAAAGTACGCTGGACTGGAACCTAAAGTAGGGCACAGCTGGGTGGAACGAAGGCGCGTCGGAAGAAACACCGAAGTGATCAATCGCTCGGCCGAGCAATAGGCCTGTACGACGGCCCGGTTGTTACGTCGCGTAGATGTCGACGTCCATTAAAACGCAACAATACCTCTTTCTCTCTCCGACCGGGCCCAATTTGCCCGATCTCAACAGCCCTTTACCAACCTTCTCTCATTTATAGTTGAGCTCGAGCAATATTCTCGTTTTTTTGGGAGCACCCCTGTGCTCCCTTATCCTTTTTACTGCCTCTTATTATTGTAGGGGAGATACTTGACAGGCCATTTTGGCCTGTTATTATGAATATAAACAATGTCGTACAATGTAGGTTAAGCGACGTTGTAGAAGGGGCTTATTCGGACCCCTCTCGGGAGCCTCTTTAAACAGACATCCCGGAGAAGGCCTAAAATATAAAAATAATACTAAATTAAATAATTATAAAAAATTTTTTAAAAATAATTTATGAAAAATTCTGACTTACCTATTATAAAACATATCCCCGACTTTCTGGATTATTGCGAAGTTGAAAAAGGCCTCTCCTCCAAAACCCAGGAAAACTACCAAAGATACCTCCAGAAGTTTATAAGATGGTTAAAGGGGGCTAAAAAGGAGAACTTGTTACCCTATCAGCTTACTGCCGACGATATTTGGGCCTATCGTCTATATTTAAGCCGCTTTCAAGGGGAAAATGGCCAATCCCTTAAGAAGGTCACCCAGAACTACTATCTTATCGCCCTAAGGTCTCTTTTGGGCTATTTTTCAGAAAAAGACATAACTTCCCTTCCCTCTGATAAGATAAAACTGCCCAAAGATGCAAGGGGAGAAAAAACAATTAAATTTTTGGATTTAGAACAAATAGAAAAACT
>CAYHBF010000055.1:0-9895 GCA_964354835.1 uncultured Candidatus Saccharibacteria bacterium | reverse complement strand
TTAAGCCAGAGACAATTAAAAAGGATTTTATTTCCACTTGGAGATTATACGAAACAGGAAGTGGAAAAAATGGCAAAAAAATTTAAATTACCATTCGCAGGAGTTCGGAAATCTCAGGAAATTTGTTTTATCACAAGTACTATTGAAGATTTTTTAAGAAAGCACATTAAATCAAAACCGGGCCCCATAGTGGAACAAGTTTACTGCGGGGCAAGCCGAATTATTGGAAGACATCAGGGTTTATATCTTTATACTATCGGCCAGAGAAAAGGAATAAAGTTGCCGGGGGGGCCATTTTACGTTTTAGCAAAAGACATGAAGAGAAATTTTTTAATCGTTTCTAAAAATAAAAATGATTTATTAAAGAAAGAACTAATTGCTAAAAATGTCAACTGGATTTCGGGTAAAATTCAGAAATTACCCTTAACAATAAAAGCAAGAATTAGATATCGCCATCAAGCGGCAAAAGCCACAATAGCCAAAATTCTAAATTCTAAATTCTACATTCTTAAATTTGTTCAATCCCAAAGAGCCGTCACCCCCGGACAATCGGTAGTTTTTTATCATGGTCGGGAACTTTTAGGCGGGGGAATAATTTGCTAAAATATGTTTATGATGAAAAAACTTATTCTCGTATTCTTAATTTTAGTTTTTTTATTCGGTAGTTCCCGTTTTGTTTTTGCTCAAACAGAAAAAATAGAAATCAATTTTTTCTATAGCGCTATTTGTCCTCATTGTGCCGAGGAGAAAGAATTTTTAAAAGATTTAGGAGAAAAATATCCTGAGATTGAGATAAAAGAATACGAAGTATTTTACAACTTGGAAAATCAAAAAATCTTAAATGATTTTTACGAAAAATATCAAGTTCCAGACAAAGAAAAAGGCTGGGTGCCCGTAACTTTTACTCCTACAAAATATTTCATTGGTTTTAATGAGCAGGTTAGTCAGGATATCGAAAACTGCTTGAAAGAATGTTTGGGCGAAGGAGAGGCGGTTTCTCAGAAAACTAAATTTCTTTTTTTTGGAGAGATTGATATTTCGAAAATGTCTTTGCCCGTTTTGACCTTAACTCTGGGCGCTATTGATGGGTTGAACCCCTGCGCAATGTGGGTTTTATTATTTTTAATTGTACTTTTAATAAATACCCGCTCTCGAAAAAGAATGATTCTAATTGGAGGAACATTTATTTTGGCTTCGGGAGTTGTCTATTTCTTAATTTTAAGCGCTTGGTTAAAATTATTTTTAGCAATCAGCTACGTAAATTTAACGAGAATAATTATTGGAATTTTTGCTTTAGGGGTTGGTATTTGGCAGATTAGAAATTTTGTTAAGTTTAGACCCGGAGTTTGCAAAGTAACTGATGGAGGGTCTGGATTAGGGGATAAAATAAAAGATGGCTTGAAAAATCATGCCGAAAAACTGGTTTTATCTTCACTTACCTTTGGTATTTTGGGCGGAATTATTATACTGGCTTTAGGGGTAAATCTGATTGAATTTTTTTGTTCGGCTGGTCTCCCCGCTACTTTTACCAGGATTCTGGCTTTAAATCAGCTGAGCGCCTTAAGTTATTATCTTTACATTTTGCTTTATACTTTTGTTTTTATGTTAGATGATTTAGTAATTTTTTCTTTAGCAGTGATAACTTTAAGCAGAATCGGTTTCACAGAAAAATATAATTATTGGGCTACTCTAATCGGAGGGTTAATAATTCTGACCCTAGGAATTTTAATGATATTTAAACCAGAGATTTTAATGTTTGCCCTGTAGTAGATTTTTGACAAATTTTAAAATTTGCTAAAATATAACCACGAAAGTCGATTTAAAATCTAAAAAATAAAAAATAAAATATGTACGAAGATTTAAAAAACAAAGTTGCTATTGTCACCGGAGCCAGAAGGGGAATGGGAAAATCTCACGCAATAAACCTTGCCAAAGCCGGAGCAAAAGTGGTGGTTTCGGATATCTCGCAAGAAGAATGCCAGTTAGTGGTAGATGAAATTAAGAAAAATGGGGGAGAGGCAATGGCGGTAAAATGCGATGTGACAAAAAAAGCCGAGGTAGAAAATATGGTTAAGGCGGCGGTTGAGAATTGGGGCAAGGTAGATATTCTGGTTAACAATGCCGGAATCTGCCAGTTTAAACCGTTTTTGGAATTGACCGAGGAGGAATGGGATAGAACTTTAGATATTAATCTTAAAGGTTATTTTTTCTGTGCTCAGGCGGCAGCCAAAGAAATGGTAAAACAAAAATCGGGGGGAGTGATGATAAACATCGCCTCAACTGATATGGGTCAAGTGGGCGTTGGTTTACCCTTTTTATCTCATTATTCTGCTTCAAAAGGAGGGGTAATAGCATTCACGGAATCCTTGGCGGTTGAATTGGCACCATCTAATATAAGAGTTAATGCGGTAGCCCCTGGCGCTATCGATACTCCGATTATGTCCGGACAAAAAATTGATTCCAAAATAATGGAATCGATGCAGGGGGTTATGGCTAGAATCCCAATGCGCCGAACGGGTAAGCCGGAAGAAGTTTCCAATTTAGTACTATTTTTAGCTTCTGACGCTTCTTCTTATATGACTGGCTCTACCGTGGTCATTGACGGCGGCTGGCTAGCATAAATTACGGTAATGAAAATTACTAAAGATACAACTTTGGCGGAAATTTTAAATCTCTCCGGAAAGGAAAAGATTCTGGCAAAATATAATTTGCCCTGCTTGAGTTGTCCGATGGCTAAATTTGAAATTGAAAATTTAAAAATTGGCGAGGTTTGCAAAATGTATGGGATTGATTTGGAGAAATTATTAAAAGAATTGGTCGCTGAGACTTCGTCTCATCTTCCGCTTCGCCCCGCTTCACGGGGCTCAGCGAATAAAGAGTTAGGGAAATAGGGCTTGACTTCATTTTGTGCTTAAATTAAGCTAATAGAAGTTGTGGATAAGTACAAATTGCCCCGTTTTAAAAAACAAATCCAAATAGCGCGGGGGATTGTAAATAAAAGGTCGGTTTTCACAAAATTCTTATTCTAATTTTTATACAACTATGGCAACAACAGGATATTGCGTAAAATGTAAAGCAAAAAGAGACATGAAAGATGAAAAGGAAGTTTCGATGAAGGGAAAGGGAGGAACTAAAAGAAGGGCCATGACTGGCGTTTGTCCGAAGTGCGGAACAAAGATGTTCAGGATTTTAGGAAAGGCCTAAGAAATAAAATTTCTAAAACTGTTTAAAAAACAGCGCCCAGAGAATTTTACTTTGGGCGTTTTGTTATTTTTGATATAATGCGGCAATGACTAATAAAAAATTCGTTTTTACCTTACTTGGATTTTTATTAATCTTGAATATCTTAGCCTGGATTTCTGTTTTTGATTTATATCAGTCGCGATTTCTCGAAGTTAATTTTTTTGACGTCGGTCAGGGAGACGCTATATTTATTGAAACTCCCTGGCACCACCAAATCTTAATAGATGGCGGGCCGGACTCAACAATTTTAGAAAAAATAGCTAAAAATCTGCCCTTTTGGGATAGGGAAATAGATTTAATAATTTTGACCCACCCGGAAAAAGACCATCTGGCGGGATTAATTGAGGTTTTAAAAAGATACAAAGTTGAAAATATTTTATGGACTGGCGTTATCAGAGATACGGCTGAATATAAAGAATGGGAAAAATTAATCGGTGAGGAGAAAGCTAAAATTTTTATTGCTAAAGCTGACCAAAAAATAAGATGGTCGAGGACAGACCTCGACCATTTGGAGATTTTGTATCCTTTTGAAATTCTCGAGGGGCAGGAATTGAAAGATAGCAATAATACTTCGATTGTGGCAAAATTGGTTTTTGGCGAAAATTCTTTTTTGTTTACGGGAGATGCTTATAAATCAATTGAGGAAAAACTTATAGAGAGCAAAGCTGATCTTGATTCAGATGTTTTGAAAATAGGTCATCACGGAAGTAAAACTTCAACTGCAGAAGAATTTATTACGAAAGTTTCGCCAGAAATCGCAGTGATTTCCGCAGGTAAAAATAATAGCTACGGTCATCCCAATCAAGGGGTCTTGGATATTTTAAATAAATATGGTATAAAAATTTTGAGAACCGACAAGGACGGCGATATAAAAGTAATTTCCGACGGCAAAAAATATGGAATTCCCGCTATTTAAAACTAAAACCGGATCTAATTTAAAATTCGATTTAAATAACCCCCAGCAAAGAACAAAATATTTTCATTTGAAAGTCGGTCCAGAAATTAAAAAATTGAGAAAATATTTGAAATCGGGGAATACTTTCGTAGCTTATCTTTTAGGGAAGAAAAATTCCGGGAAGGGAACTTATTCAAAAATGTTCGCTGAAGTTGTGGCCCCCGAGAGAATAGATCATTTCTCCATTGGAGACATGATTAGAGAAATTGATAAAGAACTGTTGAAAGAAGAAGAAAAAAAGTCTTTGATTAATTTTTTGAAAAAGAATTATCGGGGATGGCTTTCTCTTCCTAAAATAATATCGACCTTAGAAAAAAGGAGCACTAAAATTCTTTTACCTACCGAGCTAATTTTAGCTTTAGTGAAAAGAGAAATTACTGAAAGAAAAAGAAAAGCTGTTTTCATCGATGGTTTTCCGAGGGATTTAGACCAGATAGCTTTTTCGCTGTTCTTCCGCGATTTAATTGGCTATAGAGAAGACCCCGACATTTTTGTTTTAATTGATGTACCGGAAAAAGTAATTGATGAAAGAATAAAATACCGGGTAATTTGTCCTTTTTGCCAGACCTCACGAAATTTAAAATTATTACCTACTTCAAAACCAAGATACAATCCAAAGAAAAAAGAATTTTATTTATTGTGCGATAATTCCCAGTGTCCCGGCGGGAAAATGGTGCGTAAAGAAGGGGACGAAAAAGGAATTGCGCCCATAAAAGAAAGGTTAAAAAAAGATGGATTATTGATAGAGCGGGCAAATTCGCTTTATGGAATCCCTAAAATTTTTTTAAGAAATTCAATTCCCGTAAAAGAAGCTAAAAATTTTGTTGATGATTATGAAATTACTCCCGAATACAATTATGAGTGGGACGAGAAGGTAAAAACGGTAAAAATAAAAGAAAAACCATGGATTGTCTTGGACGATGAGGGAATTCAGTCTTACAGTTTATTGCCCCCACCGGTAGTAGTTTCATTAATAAAACAGATGGTTAAGGTTTTAAATCTGTAACTACTATTTTTTTAAAAAAATTATAAACTATTGACCGGATATTATCTCCAACGTTATAATAAAATTGGCCCTACTCCTTCTAGTTAGATTCTGGGACAAACGCTTTTTTAGGGAATCTGATATGATCCCGACCTGTGGGTCGGGACTAAGATTCCCACTTAGATTCTTTTCCAGAACAACTTTCTAGAAGAAAGCAGGGCTATCAAAAAACCACGTATTCTTACGCGGTTTTTTGATTGGTCGGGCTGCTGGGAGTTGCACCCAGGTCTTACCTCCCGTACTAAAAATTTTCCTGTCGGGGTGTGGGGAATTGAACCCCAGCCACTACCACCCCAAGGTAGCGTACTACCGTTATACTACACCCCGTTAAATTTTAATACGGGACTTCGCACCCCGTGGGCAAATACTACTGTTGTACTACAGCCCGCAACATACAAAATTTCAAAGAAGTTTTTACGTTGCTAAAACGTTTATCCCGCTTTTGCGGGATATTACGTTTCGTAAATTACTTTCTTTTTCCTAAAGCCTTGATGCATTTTGTGCAGGCCAAAACTCTTTTACCCGAGAGTAGCGAAGGGTGAAGAAGAGATTTATCTCTTCGACTGCCCGAAGGTAATTTTGCCCACTGTAAATTAGGATATTTCCTTTTCTTTATAGTTGGATTATATTTTCCTCTCAACTTCACTCTTTTCCAAACCATAAGATATTTTTTACCGCAGATTGTACATTGTTTAGCCATAATAGTTTAATTTAGCAAATAATTTTAATTTTGTAAAATATTTGCTATAGTAAATTTATTGCAATTATTTAATATGGAAATTTTATTTTCTATTGTCATTTTAATTTTTTCTATTGTCATCCACGAAGTTTCTCACGGAACAGTGGCAAATTATTTGGGTGATCCGACGTCAAAATACGCCGGCCGTCTTACCTTAAATCCCCTGAAGCATCTTGACCCCATTGGCTCTGTTCTTTTACCCCTGCTTTTAATCTTCACAACCGGTAAAGGTATCGGCTGGGCGAAACCGGTACCCATTAATCCTTATAATTTTCGCGATCAAAAATACGGTTCATTAAAAGTAGCCCTTGCTGGCCCAGGTTCTAATTTGCTTTTGGCTTTATTTTTTGGCTTGCTTCTTCGTTTCCTTTTATCTTCAGAGTTCATTTCCACCGGTCTCTTTTCAGCCTTTTATTTTATTGTATCAATAAATATACTTTTGGCAGTATTTAATTTGATACCCATTCCTCCCCTGGACGGTTCTCATATTCTTTTTACTTTTTTACCCGCTTCAATGGAAACGACGAAAACATTTTTAAGTCAGTTTGGTTTTTTTATCTTAATTTTTTTTCTTTTCTTTTTTCCACAGTTTTTCCAGATTTTGATTTATCTTGTTAATAAGATTTTTATTCTTATAGTTGGCGTTCCGGTTTCCTGAGTAAGATTTGTTGACATTTTTTAAATTATTCGTTAAACTTATTTTACAAGCGCTTAGCGCTTAATTATTTTTAATTAATTATGTGTCCCACTATTCGACAACTAATTAAAAATGGAAGAAAAAAAAATAGAAAGCGTGCTAAAACGCCGGCTTTGACGTTTGGTTTTAATATTCGGAAAAATCGACCCAGTAAATATCTTTCCCCGTTTAAAAGGGGAGTCTGTCTTAAAGTTTTTACGGTTACTCCTAAAAAACCGAACTCAGCCTTAAGAAAAGTGGCCAGGATTAGATTGACTAATGGAATGGAAGTCACCGCTTATATACCGGGTGAAGGCCATAATTTACAAGAACACTCCATCGTGCTTCTCAGGGGAGGAAGAGTAAAAGATTTACCGGGAGTGAGATACCATATTGTGAGGGGTATTTTAGATACGGTTGGAGTTGAGGGAAGAAAACAAGAAAGGTCAAAATACGGAGTAAAAAAAGCAAAATAATTTCTATGGGAAGAAAAAAGAAAACCAAAAGAGAAATTTCGCCTGACCCCATTTATGATAATGTTACCGTTGCTAAATTCGTTAATCAGATAATGAGGAAGGGTAAAAAAACTATTGCCAGAAAAATTCTTTACGGCGCTTTTAAAATAATTAAAGAAAAAACCAAAAAAGAACCCATTGAGGTCTTTGATTTGGCTTTACAGAATGCCAGTCCGCTTTTGGAAGTGAAACCAAAGAGAATCGGAGGAGCAACTTATCAGGTGCCAAGAGAGGTGAGGGGAGATAGGCGGCTGACTTTGGCTATGAGGTGGATAATTAAGGGGGCCCGGTCAGGGAAGGGAAAACCAATGAGGGAAAAATTGGCTGAGGAATTGATTGAAGCGGCAGAAAATAAAGGAGTAGCAATCAAGAAAAAAGAAGATACCCACCGAATGGCCGAAGCCAACAGAGCATTTGCCCATTTTTCCTGGTAATACTATGGCAAGACTTTTTCCAATTGAAAAATATAGAAACATTGGGATTATCGCCCACATTTCAGCCGGAAAGACAACTACTACCGTTTGTATGTTGTATCACACGGGTTTTACTTACAAAATTGGTTCTCTCCAAAAAGGAGAGACTATTTTGGATTGGATGGCTCAGGAAAGAGAAAGAGGATTAACAATTATGGCTGCCGCCGTAACTACTTTTTGGGGAATAGATGACCAAAAGTATCAGATAAACATTATTGATACTCCCGGCCACATTGATTTCACGGCCGAAGTTCAAAGATCTCTGAGGGTTTTAGATGGAGCCATTGTTGTTTTTGATGGGTCAGCCGGAGTACAGCCTCAATCAGAAACCGTCTGGCATCAAGCTGATAATTTCAAAGTTCCGAGAATTTGTTTTGTCAACAAAATGGATAAAGTAGGGGCAGATTTTGAAAATAATTTAGAATCAATTCGGCAAAAATTATCGCCAAACGCTGTTCCGATTCAATTGCCGGTTGGCGTAGAAGATAAATTTGAAGCAGTAATTGATCTTTTGACCATGAAGGTTCTGAAATTTGAAGGCGATTTGGGCGAAAAGGTTAAAGAAGTCGCCCTTCTCGATGAGAAAGGCGAACTTCACCCAGAGGGGCGGGAAGAAATTCCCCCAGATTTATTAGAAAAAGCCAAGGAGTGGAGAAATAAATTAATAGAGAAAATTGCCGCCGAGGATGAAATACTTTTGGAAAAATATTTGGCAAAAAAAGAAATTTCTTTGGATGAATTGAGAAAAGTTTTGAGGAAGGCGGTAATTCAGTGCAAATTGTTTCCCGTATTTTTTGGTTCCCTGTTTAGAAGAATAGGGGTCCAGCCATTGTTGGATGGAATAATATATTATTTACCTGCTCCTAACGATATTTCATCTACAAAAGGAGTTAATCCCCAAACGGGAAAGGAGATTGAAAGAAAATATTTAGATTCAGAGCCGTTTTCCGCCCTATCGTTTAAAATCGCTGCCGATCCCTATGTTGGAACCTTAACTTATTTTCGCGTCTATTCAGGTTATTTACAGCGAGGATCCTATTTGTTAAACTCTACCACGGGTGAAAAAGAAAGGATTGGAAGAATTATAAGAATGCGTATTAATGAGAGAGAGGAAATGGAGGAGGTCTTCGCCGGAGACATTGCCGCTACCGTAGGTTTAAAAAATACCTCTACCGGTCACACTTTATGTGACGAAAATCATCCAATAGTTTTGGAAAAAATTAATTTTCCCGAACCGGTAATATCAATCAGAATTGAGCCAAAAACTAAAGCTGATCAAGAAAAAATCAGCCTGGCCTTAAAAAGATTGGCTGAAGAAGACCCCACTTTTAGAGTCAAAGGCGATTTAGAAACCGGAGAAACCATTATTTCGGGAATGGGAGAATTGCACCTTGAGATTATTACTGATAGGATGCGCCGGGAATTTAAAGTTGAAGCTAATGTCGGAAGACCTCAGGTTGCCTATAAAGAGACAATTAAGGGTGAAGCAGAAGCTGAGGGAAAATATATTAAGCAATCCGGCGGTCGTGGTCAATATGGCCACGTTTGGCTTAGAGTTAAACCAAAAGAAAGGGGCCAGGGATTTGAGTTTATTAATGAGATAAAGGGTGGTATTATTCCAAAAGAATTTATTCCGGCAGTGGGAAAAGGAGTGAAAGAAGCGATGGATAAGGGAATTTTGGCGGGCTATCCAATGGTGGATATGGAGGTTGCTCTGTATGACGGTTCTTTTCATGAAGTTGATTCTTCAGAAATCGCTTTCAAAATTGCAGGTTCCATAGCTCTCCAAGAAGCATCTAAGAGAGCAAAAACGGTTTTGCTGGAACCTATAATGAGAATAGAAGTTATTGTGCCTCAGGATTTTTTTGGCGACGCTATCGGAGATTTATCAGCCAGACGGGGAAAAATTGAGGAGACCAAAGACAGAATAAATCTAAAAGTTATTAATGCAAAGGTGCCCCTGGCTGAAATGTTTGGCTATGCAACAAGTTTAAGAAGCTTGACTGAAGGCCGAGGAACCTTTACAATGGAGTTTGACCATTATGAAGAGGTTCCGGCGAATATTGTCCAGGATATTATTGAAGGAAAAAAGAAGTAATTCACATTGACCCCCCACCACTTTTAAAGTAAAATATTCTTTAAGTAAAAGATTATTAACAATATAATAACTATTGTGAAAGTGGTGGGGGGTTGACTAAATTTTAAAAATAAATAAAATATTAATATAACTTAATTTTCGTATCTTGTAT
>CAYHBF010000054.1:0-2234 GCA_964354835.1 uncultured Candidatus Saccharibacteria bacterium | reverse complement strand
TTCTGAACGCAGAAGATATTTTAATGAAAGTGATGAAATGATAAATAAAAAAATAAAAGCAGCTCTTTCGGTAAATTTAAAGGGAATTCTTTGTGTCGGAGAAACCCTGGAAGAAAAAAAATCGGGCGAGACAGAAAGAGTAATAGAATCTCAAATCAAAAATGGTTTAGAGGGAGTGATAGGGGAAGGGACTTTATCAAGTCTAATTCTGGCTTATGAGCCGGTTTGGGCTATTGGGACTGGAAAAGCCTGCGGAGTTTCTGAGGCTGGTTCAGTAAATTCATTTATTGGTAAAATTATCAAAGATGCTTTTGTTCTTTATGGCGGTAGCGTCAACTCGCAAAATGCGAAAGATTTTGTGAAGATAGCAGGGTTTCAAGGACTTTTAGTTGGCGGAGCTTCTTTAGACTCGGAAGAATTTATAAAACTTGTTAAAAATATTGATTTAATTTCTTAAATTTGTTAGGATAATTTAGCATGGAAAAACTTTTAGATGGTAATTTTTACAGTCCAAGCCGGGGAAGTTTATCAATAAATGAATTATTGGACGAGATTGCGCTCTATATAAAAGAGAAGCCGGAAAAGTTTTACGATATTATTGTCGGTTGCGATTCGTCATCGGGCCAAGAGCCAAATTTCCCGGTTGTGGTGGTCATCCTGAGAGTTGGGGAGGGAGGACGTTTTTTTCTTAAAAAAGTTAATTACAAAAACAGGAAATTTTATAACTGGAAGGAAAGAATTTTAGAAGAAGTCTTATTGTCCTGCCAATTCGCCTTATTTTTAAGAGAAAATTTTGAGCAAAAAATGAAAAGTTCTTCTTATGTGAATGACCCATTAAATTGGCAGTTTCGCTATATCCACGCTGATATCGGAGAACACGGTCAAACCAGAGATATGATAAAAGAAGTAACCGGCTTAATCAGAGGGAACGGATTCGAACCAAAAATAAAACCGGAATCTTACGTTGCTTCAACGGTAGCCGACAGATATTCCTAATAAAATCGAAATTTCAAAATCCAAAATTAATGACCTCAAATGAATTAAGAGAGAATTTCCTATTTTTCTTTAAAAAAAACGGCCACGAGATAGTACCCTCAAGCTCTCTTTTACCAACTGATCCATCGGTTCTTTTTACGACGGCCGGAATGCAACAATTCAAAGAATATTTCTTAGGAAATGAATCTCCATACGGAAAAAGAGTTGCTTCTTGTCAGAAATGTTTTAGAACCTCAGATATTGATAATATTGGAGATGCTAGCCATCTGACCTTTTTGGAAATGTTGGGACATTTTTCTTTCGGCGATTACTTCAAAAAAGAAACTATTGGTTGGACGTATGAATTACTGACTAAAATTTTTAAAATTTCTTCCGAACGCATCTCAGTTTCGGTTTTTGCTGGAGACAATAAAATCCCCATTGATAAAGAATCATACAGTGTCTGGGCAGAATTTTTACCCAAAGAGAGCATTCGCCAAGGACCTAAAGAAGATAATGTTTGGGGTCCGCCGGGACAAGAAGGACCATGTGGCGCAGCTAACGAAGTCTATATTGATGAAATGGAAGTGGCGACCCTCGTTTTCATGGAATATAATTCTTCAAAAGACGGAATATTGGCAGAGCTTTCGCAAAAGAGTGTTGATGTAGGATGGGGCCTGGAGAGATTGGCGATGATTGTTCAAAATAAACCATCAGTTTTCGAAACCGACTTGTTCTCCCCGATTTTGGCAGAAATTTCGGGTAGAGACGAAAAAACCAGAAGAATTATTGCTGACCATATAAAAAGCTCAGTTTTTTTAATTTCAGAAGGTATTTTACCATCTAACGTTGAGAGGGGATATATCTTAAGAAGAATATTGAGAAGAGCGATAAGATACGGGAAGTTATTAAATCTGCCCCCAGAATTTTTAATTCCCTTAGCTAAAAAAGTAATTGAGACGTACAAAAATGTTTATCCGGAAGTTAAGTCGCGCGAAACTGATATTTTAACCGTAATTCAAAATGAAGAAGAAAAATTTGAAAGAACATTGCAAGAAGGTTTAAAACAATTGGAAAAAATTGCAAAAAGGGGTGATATTTCAGGGACTGACGCTTTCCACCTTTATGATACTTACGGATTTCCCCTTGAGTTGACTGAAGAATTAGCAAAAGAAAAAAAAATAAAAGTTGATAAGTTAGGTTTTGAAAAAGCCTTTAAAGAACATCAGAAAGTTTCTCGAGCTGGGGCAGAAAAGAAA
>CAYHBF010000053.1:0-8636 GCA_964354835.1 uncultured Candidatus Saccharibacteria bacterium | reverse complement strand
CGCCGGAAAGTCCGTCTAAACCGTCAATAACGCCCCCCGACCAGCAGGCCAGCATAACAATAATAAAAATAGGAATAATCCAAATGCCAAGCGTCCAATCAATCCCTTGAGGAAAATTAAAAAACAAAGGAATATGAATAGTATTCCAATCAAGTTGGAAATAAAACCACAATCCTCCAATTAAGCCGATTAAAGCTACAATCAATAACCTTCTTTTAAATCCCATTCCACCTCCCACATATTTCCCTTTTCCGTAAACGGTCAAAAAATCATCAAAAAATCCTACTAAAGAACCGCTAACCAAAGTAAAAAGCGGCAGCCATGTTCCCGCCCTGGATAAAAAATTTATTGTTTTTTGGTCACCAAGGATGAGAAAAAAAGAGAGACCGAAAAACAAAAGTATTATTATCAAAACCGAAACCCAGATTAGTAAGCCTCCCCCCCTGGGCACTGTCACCTCTTTTTCTTTATGGAGGGAATAAAAGACCTTGGCTTCCTCGCCAGTAATGGTTTTTTTTCTGGCTTCTTTTTTCCAAAATTGAATTTTATTTAAGAATTTAATTAAAAATGGCGCAAAAAACATTGCCAAAATAGCCGAAATAGCAGCCATGCTCAGAATTTTAATGACGTTGAAAGTAAAAAGTGTCATTTATTTACCAAATATAGGCCTGGTCTAACCAGTTAACTAATTTTTTCATTTCTTCAAATCTGTCTGCCGACCCTAAAATTACATTGATTAAGAGATTATCGGAATTCGGGATTTTTAAAACCAAAATTATGCAACCTGAAGCCCTGTCCGTATAGCCGGTTTTTGCTCCGACTATTCTCTCCGGCCAATCTTTTAAAAGTTTATTGTTGTTTAAAACTTTATGATGGTAAACTTCATCAGTAGAATAAAGATCAAATTCGGGCTTGGCAAGAATTTCCCAGATTAAAGGTTGGGTTTTTAGGAGGTGGCTGGTTAATTTTACTAAATCTTCAGCTGTTGAAGAGTTTAAGGGTCCGGTTATTTCAGGATCGAGACCGGTCGGATTGACAAAATTAGTGTTTTTTAATCCTAAATTTTCAGCCTCAGAATTCATCAAACCTACAAAGGCCTGCTCCCCGGTTATCTCGGAGAGGGCCTGAGCAACATCATTGCTGGATTCCATTAACAAGGGATAGAGAAGGTCTCGGACTTTAAAAATCTCTCCGATTTTTAATTTTCCAGATTCTCCCTCTATTGCGACAGCTTCTTTTGAAATTTCTGCAATTTGGGAAAGTTCATAGTTCTTCAAGACAACTAAAGTTGTCATCAATTTAGATATGCTGGCGATTGGCAATACTTCGTTGCTCGCTTTTTTGAAGAGAACTTTTTGAGCGTCCTTATCATCAATTTCAACAGAAAGAACTGTTGTTGCTTCAATTTTTAAATCTTCTATTTGCCAATTTCGGATGGGTTTAAATTTTTTTATTTCTTTTTCTATAAGTTCAGGATTAATTACAGCAACTGATAAGGGAGGATTTTTGGCTATTTCCAGCCAAAAGAAAAAATCCTCCAGCTTTTTTTCTACCCCCCACCAGACTGGCAAACTTAAAAAAAATGCAATTAAAAAAAATTTAGTTGACTTAGTCATCTACCGAAATTTTATGTTAATAAAATTGAAGGCGGAAAAGAGATTTATCTCTTTGACTTTTTCGTTTTCTTAACTTTTTTGGGTTGCAAAAGAGAGAGTCTTTGGTCAATTCTCTCCATATCACGGGGAAAAACGCAGGCCTCTCGGATATTTTCTAATCCTAAGATTTGTTTTACCATTCTTTCCAAACCAAAGGCAAAACCTCCTTCTGGAGGCATACCATATTTAAAAGTTTGTAAGTAAAAACTAAAATCTTTGGGTTCGTTTCTCCACTTTTTGATATTTTCCAAAAGCTTTTTATATTCGTGAATTCTCTGGCCGCCAGTGACTATTTCTAATCCTCGACAAAGAAGGTCAAAACTTAGGGTGTAATTTTCATCTTCAGGATCGGGATAGGTATAAAAAGGTCGTTTTTTCGTCGGATAATGAGTAATAAAAACGAGTTCAGAACCATGTTTTTCCTTTGCGAATTTACAGATTTCTTTTTCATCTTCCGGTTCTAAATCGGGTTCATTTCTGTTATCTCTGTCCGTTCGCTCAAATATAATTTTTTGAGCCTCGCGCATTTTTAAGCGGGGAATTTTCTCACTAATAAGAGGAGTTTCAACTTCGAGGATTTTTAATTCTTTCTGACAATTTTTTTTGATATCAGAAAAAATATTTCTAACCAAAATTTCACAAGTATTCATTAATTCTTCCCAGGAACTTATAAACCCCATTTCGGCATCTAAGCTGGTATACTCCGAGAGATGACGAGTGGTAACGGATGGTTCCGCCCGATAAACATGAGTTATCGTAAAAACTCTTTCAAAGCTGCCAACCATAATTTGTTTATAAAGTTGAGGGCTCTGGGCCAAATAGGCGTCGTAATCGTAATAATCAATATGGAACACTTCGGCACCGCCCTCGGCATTGGAAGGAACAATCATCGGAGCCTGGAATTCGGTAAATCCTAAATTTCTTAAGGTGTTGCGAAAACTTTCTACAACTTGCCCCTGGATTTTAAAAATAGCTTTAATTTTCGGATTTCTTAAAGTTAATGGCCTAAAATCCAGAAGTTTTGGTAATGATAGATTTAACGTTTTTAAATCAAAAGGAAGAGCAATGGCCTTAGCTAAAACTTCAATTTTTTCAGCTTTTAATTCTATCCTTCCGGTTTCGAGCTCGGGATTTATCATTTCTTTTGGTCTTTCCTGTACCGTACCTCCTATTTCTAAAACGTATTCCTCTTTCATGCCTTCAACTAAATTTGAATGGCAAACCACCTGCAAAATTCCAGACCTATCACGCATATCTAAAAAAACTATTTTGCCGTGGTCCCTTCTTGAGTTAACCCAGCCGCAAACTTTTACGTTTTTTCCGATATATTTAATTGTTTCTGTATTTAAAATTCGTTCCATTTTAATATTTTACTACTTTTAGCCGAATTTTAATAGTGATTTTTGTTTAACCCTGTTAGACGGAGAGTTAAATTATATATGTCTCCAGCCCCCATAATAATCACCACTTCCCCCGCCTTCGCTGAAGCTGCCTCCTTCGCCGAAGTAGCTTCGGCTACGAAGGCCGAGTCGGCGGGCAAGCCGCCCTTAAGGTTATTTTTTAAATAATCTAAAATTTCTTCTTTCCGCAGATAAATGACATTTTTTTTATTAATTGCTTTGACCATTTTTTTTGAATTTACTTTTTCTTTTATTTTCTTTTCTTCCCGGCCAGCCACATCATAAATATCGGTAATGATTAATTTATCCACCGGCGCCCGTTTAAATACCTTTACAAAATCGTTGAATAAATAATACGTTCTTTGATACTGGTGAGGCTGATAAATACACCAGATCTTTTGTTTTGGATATTTTTCTCGGGCCGCTTTTAAAGTAACTCTTACCTTTGTCGGATGGTGTCCATAGTCGGAAATAAGCGTTATTTGTTTTTTTTCCCACGTTATGCGTTTTATTTCAAATCTCCGCCAGGCGCTTTTGTATTCCGACAAAGCCTTAAAAGATATTCTGTCGGGGATTTTTAAAATACGGGCTGTCGTTAAAGCTGCTAAAGCATTATAAATGTTGTGTTCACCCGGTACTTTCAAAATCTTCTTTAATTTCTTCGCTTCAGGTTGCTTTAAAAAATAATATACTGTTTCCTGTTTTTTGCTCTTTGTTAACTGTTGAACATTTTTGTCGTCTCTATTTGCTACCAACCAACCATTTTTCGGCAAATGCCCAATATATTTTTTAAATGTTTTTAAAATATTTTTTAAGTTTTTATAATAGTCGAGATGATCTCTTTCAATATTTGTCAAAACAATAATTTTTGGCCAGTAATTTAAAAAAGAAGCCATATACTCATCGGCCTCAATCACTAAATATTGTGACTTCCCTACCCGACAATTAGAATCACCGAATTCTTTCAGTTTTGTTCCGATAATTACGGTCGGGTCAAAACCCGCTTTTACCAGCAGGAGTCCAATCATTGCCGTGGTTGTGCTTTTGCCATGGGTTCCCGAAATGGCGATGGTAAAGTGTCTTTTAGTTAATTCTCCCAATGCCTCAGGATAAGATTTAGCATTTAGCTTATAGCTTTTAGCTTTTAGTAATTCGGAATTAGATTTTTGGACAGCTGGACTATAAATAACTAAATCGGCGTCTTCTGGCAGATTTTTGGCTTTGTGTTTTCCTATTATAATTTTAGTCCCCAGTTTTTTTAGGCCATTGGTAATTTCTGAAGCAACTAAATCCGAGCCACTAACCTTATAACCATTTTCTAAATAATATCTGGCTAAAGCTGAGACTCCAATTCCCCCAATACCGATAAAATGAACCTTTAACTTTTTAGTGAACATGATTCTAATATTGAATAGTCCGGCCCTCCTTTTTTTAGCCGGCTTTCCATTATTTCTATTGATTTTACTTCAAAATTAAAAGAGATATCTTCATTAACTTCAGGTTTTTCTTCGATTTCTATCTCTCTAAACTCCCACTGTTTGAGTCGGCCAAGGGTGAGGTGAGGAGCATAAGGCCTAGCTTCTTTTTTTCTATCTGTCTTTGTCAGGGTTTGACTGAAAGAAAGTGAATTTTCTAAATCTTTTTGCAATTTTCCAAGCTCTTCGCTCCCCTCTCCCTCAATCCAAACCATTCTTGGCGGTTGCTTCGGAGGACCGTATAAAATCTTATTTAAATTAATAAAAAATGGCTCGTGTCTCAAAGCCACCTCTTTTGTAGTTTTTAAAATTTCTAAAAGCTCTTCGTCAGTTAAATAACCTAAAAAGGCCAGAGTGATGTGTAAGTTTTCCTTTTTTGTCCACCGACACGGTAACTCCGGCCACTTTAATTGATAATCCGTAATTTTTTTCTTAATATCTTCTGGTAAGTTTATGGCAATGAAAATCCTGCGTTGCATATTTTTTATCTTAACAAATTTATGATAAAATTAAAACATACATGAAAGCAGTATATTTATACAAAAAACTTAAAAATAATAAAACCCAGTGTCAAACCTGCGCTCATTATTGCCTGATTTTACCAGGAAAGCGTGGAATTTGTGGGGTTAGAGAAAATATCGATGGTAAATTATACTCATTGAATTATGGCAAAGTCATTGCTGTAAATATTGACCCTATTGAGAAAAAGCCATTTTTCCATTTTCTCCCCGGGAGTTATTCTTTGTCAGTTGCCACGGTTGGTTGCAATTTCGCTTGTAAAAATTGTCAAAACTGGGATATTTCCCAGGGTTTTAAAGAAACGGGAAAGATCCCAGGAGAAGATTTCTCCCCAAAAGAGATTGTTAGGTTCGCTCTTAAAAATAAATTGCCGAGTATTTCTTATACTTATACCGAACCGACAATTTTTCTGGAGTACGCTTTAGAGACTATGAAACTGGCTAAAAAATCTGGATTAAAAAATTGTTTTGTCTCGAACGGCTTTATGAGCAAAGAATCGGCGAAATTGGTAATCCCCTATCTGGACGCCAACAACATTGATATTAAAAGTTTTTCAGATGAATTTTATGTATCAAATTGCGGTGCTCGGCTTCAGCCAGTTTTAGATACCGCAAAATTAATGAAAAAATCTGGAGTTTGGGTAGAAATTACTACTTTAATAATTCCCACCCTGAGCGATTCGGAAGAAACGTTTAGAGCCATTGCCAAATTTATTTATGATGAATTGGGTTCTGAGACTCCCTGGCACATCAGTCAGTTTTCCGGAGCTATTTCCTGGAAACTTCAGAATTTACCCGACACCCCAGTGGAGACCCTGCAGAAAGCTTATCAAATCGGAAAAGAAATTGGTTTAAAATACGTTTATACCGGCAATGTTCCCGATCTTCCCTCTGAAGATACTTTCTGCCCTAAATGCGGAGCGCTTTGCATTGACAGAACAAATTACGTTATTCATCGTTATGACAAACAGGGTTTATGCCAAAAATGCGGCACAGATTTAAATTTAATTTTGAAATAATATGCCAATCGTTTTTGCATGTATTTCTCCTCATCCGCCGATAATTCTGCCTGATGTGGGTTCTCCGGAAGATAGAGCCAAAGTTAGAAAGACAATTGAAAGTTTAGAAAATCTTGGAAAAAAATTAAAAGAAATAAAACCAGATTCAATAATAATTTCCGCTCCTCATCCTGATTGGGGCTTTAATGTACCTTTGTATTTTTTAGCTCCAGATTTTACGGGTGAAAATAAGACCTATTTAATCGGGTCAGAAGAACCAAAATTTTATTTTGAATTTGGTCAGAAAATCTACAAATCTGAAATTTTTAATTCGGAATCTAAAGTTGCTTTAATCGCTTCAGGCGATCTTTCTCATTGTTTGAAAGAAGACGGGCCATATGGATTTAATCCTGATGGTCCAAAGTTTGATAAAGACCTGATTGACGCTCTAAATAAAAAAGACACAGAAAACATTTTGAAACTGGACGAAATGTATCCTGAAGCCGGCGAATGCGGGCTTCGCTCTTTTTGTTTTCTCCTGGGAATGCTTGGGGAATCAGAAATAGATTATCAACCTGAAATTTTATCTTACGAAGGTTCTTTCGGTGTCGGCTATTTGGTGGCGAATTTTAAATTAACTTAATCTTGACAAAACCAGTAAAACCTGTTATTGTTTAAGTACCAGAGGGGTGGTCTGTTCCTTAACAAATTCCTATCCGTTATGGATAGGTGCGCCAGAATTGGCGAACAAAATTTCATAAGGAGGTGCCGTTATGGCGACTCAAAAACCTAGAACAATCTTTGAGGCATTTGCCGAAAGTGACTCAAAGAAACCGTATCACATCATTAATGGGCCTGGGAAGTATGATCTCTTGATACTTGCTCTCATTCAGAAAGAGAGAGTTACCTTCACCATAAAGGAGGTAAAGGAGCTTGAACTAAAGGCAGAAGGGATATGTCACGTTTGTGTAGTGTCTGCAACCCGCCTAGACCAACATCCTGGCGAATGGCTCATTGATGGCTACTTCGAAGGGGGCTATTATGATTTCCTTTACCACAATTATGGGCTCTCATTCAAAGCCCTTTATGAAATCCGCTCTCGTCAAGGATGGATTGAACCGGAGGAATCTGAACCGATCGTTTCTAAGAAAGAATTTCCGCCAAAACTAGAACGACACACAGTCCCATTCGACCCTGAAATAGGGCGATACCACCGACGTTACTAAAACAGATAGGAACAGGCCGCTCGACCCACGTTGACAAAACGTGGGTCCTCTTTTTTATCTTCAAAATAATCTTAAAATAAGTTATTATTTAAATAGAATGCTAGAGATTTTATCTTACGAAGGTTCTTTCGGTGTCGGCTATTTGGTGGCGAATTTTAAATTACAATCTTGATAAGTTATGCTTTTTCCTACTTTTACTTTTTTTGCCTTCTTTGTTTTTATTTTAATTCTTAATTGGTCTTTAAAACAAAAGCCATTATTATGGCGAATTTTTTTGTTAATTTCAAGCTATTTTTTTTATGCCACCTGGGATATCCGTTTTCTCTCCGTTATTTTTATCATTTCTCTTTTTAATTTTTACAGCGCTTTTTTGATTGATAAAACCCTTCAGGAAAAAAGGAAAAAAATATTTTTAGCGGTGAGTATCGTAGTCAACGTTCTAATTTTAGGATTTTTCAAGTATTACGGATTTTTTCGCGAATCGGCAGAAATTCTTCTTAATAATTTTGGGCTTTCAAGTAATTTTCTTTTTCTCAACATAATTTTGCCGGTTGGACTTTCTTTTTATATTTTAAGAGCGATTTCTTACAATATTGATGCTTATAGAAAGAAAATTTTGCCCGAAAAATCCTGGCTTGATTTCTTTATTTATATTTCCTTTTTCCCTCAACTTCTGGCGGGCCCCATAATGCGAGCTGGTGAATTTTTACCCCAGCTTAAAAACGGCGGCTCCAGGGTAATTGAAAACATTAACGAGAATTTTGCCTTAATTCTGGGAGGTTTATTCAAAAAAATTGTAATTGCCAGCTATTTGACTATAAATCTTGTTGATGATGTTTTTGCCGTTCCTCAAAATCACTCGCAACTGGCGGTTTTATTGGCAATTTATGCCTATGCCATTGTTATTTACTGCGATTTTAGCGCCTACAGCGATATTGCCATAGGTGCTGCGGGTTTGATGGGTTTTAAATCGCCCCTTAACTTTAATGCCCCCTATTTGGCGATAGATTTCCGAGATTTTTGGCGAAGATGGCATGTCACCTTTTCAAAATGGCTGAGAGATTATGTTTATATACCTTTGGGAGGGAACCGAAAAGGAAAATTAAGAACTTATTTTAATGTGCTAATTACGATGTTTGTTAGCGGTTTGTGGCATGGAGCGGGAATTAATTTCATTTTTTGGGGAATTTTACACGGCTTTGGCCTTATAGTCGGTCATCTTCGAGAAAAATATTTGCAGCAACTGTCAACTAATTTTTCCAGAACTTTAGAAAAAATATTTTCCGGTTTTATAACTTTTAATTTAGTCTGCTTTTTTTGGGTTTTTTTCCGTGCAGAAAACATGGCCTCTACTTTTGATATCA
>CAYHBF010000052.1:0-2045 GCA_964354835.1 uncultured Candidatus Saccharibacteria bacterium | reverse complement strand
CCGGTGACTAAAATCATCCCCACTGGCCTCTTCAGAGCATCCTGGACTTTTTCCAATGCCTCTCCTCGGAGCCCCAAATTCTCCAAACTAATTGCTTTGCTCGTTTCTGGCAAAAGCCTCATCACAATTTTCTCTCCGTCATAAATCGGCAAAACCGAAACCCTAACCGAATATTTATACTCCTCAGTCTCAATTTTAAACCTTCCATCCTGCGGAAGCCGATGTTCATCTAGCTTTAAGTTGGAAAGAACTTTAATTCTTGCGACTACTCCGGAACTGACGGCTTTGGGCAAAACCATTGCGTCATGCAAAATACCATCAATTCTATAACGCACTACTACTTCTTTTTCGGTAGGCTCAATGTGAACATCTGATGCTCTTTGCAAAATTGCATGTTTCATCAAAGTGTCCACAATTCTAATTACCGGCAATTCTTCGGCTGCTTTTCGTAATTCTTCTTTCTCTTCAAATTCCGTTTCTTCTTTGATGGGCGTTATAATCACTGCTTCTTTCTGGATAATTTCACCGAATTCAGCCTCGAGTGTTTTTTGATATTGTTTTAAGGCGTGCTTGATGCTTTCCGGCGTTGTCAAACGAGGTAAAATTTTCCAGTTAGCCGTCTTTCTGATAAATTCAATCGTTCTTAAATCTTCCGGATCCAACATTGCTACTTCTAGGTTTGAGCCATTTTTTCTGAAAGCAATGATATTGTGGCTTCTGGCGATGGGTTCGGGAATTATCTTTAAAACTTCGGGCGGTATAATTTCTTTCTCCAGGCCTACAAAAGGTATGCCTAAAATATAGGCTTCGAGCTTGGTTAACTCCTGCTGGGTAATCAGGCCATCCGAAATTAAAACATCCTCAACTCTTTGGCGGTTTTTGCTCGCTTTCTGCTGGGCTTTATCAAACTGCTCGCCAGTAACTAGGCCCGTATCAAGCAAAAATGCTTTTAATTGTTGCGATTCTACTTTCATTTTTTCTATTTATCTCCGATTGCTTTTTTAATTTTTTCCACTAGTTCGGGGAACGTATATTCGGTTTTCAGCAGATAGGTTGTGGCCCCGGCAGTTAAAACCCTGTCTATGTCCTCCGGCGCTTCAAGATTAGTCAAAACAATAACCGGGATATTTTTTGTTCCCGGGTTTCCTTTCAGTTGCTCCAGCACCTCAAACCCCTGAAGACGAGGCAAAATAAGGTCAAGTAAAACTAAATCAGGTTTTTTGGTTTTTGCCAACCTTAAGCCCGTCTCTCCGTCTAGGGCGCTAATCATTTCGTAGCCCTCTTTTTTCAAAAATTCCCCGAAAGTTTTGTGAAGAGTAGGTTCGTCTTCAACAAATAAAATTTTTTTCATGTTCGCTTTCGCTCACCACTGATTTATACAGATTATAGCTGATTTACACAGATTGCTATCAGCACTAATCGGCTATTAATCAGCGGAAATCGATGTAATATTGTTAAATTGGTAAGGTAAAATAGAAAGTTGTGCCTTTGCCTTCTTTGGATTCAAACCAAATTTTACCGCCGGAATTTTCAACAATTGACTTGACAACAAACAGCCCCAGACCGCTCCCCCGGGTTTGCTCCCTCATAATATTTTCCGCTCGGAAAAATTTTTGAAAAATATATCTCTTATCTCCCTCTGGAATGCCAACGCCGAAATCTTTTATGCTGAAAAGCACATATTTTTCTTTTTTTTCAAGCCGAATTTCGATACCCCCTTTTTCTTTTGTATAACGGATGGCGTTATCTATAAGATTCTCCACGACGATTTTTATTTGCGAAGGGTCAATAAAAATTGTCGGTAAGTTATCTTCTGGATGAAATCTAATTTCAACGTTTGAAGCAATGGCATAAAATTTGAATTGAGAAACCAAATCCTCAACTATTTTTTTGAAGTCGACTTCTTTTTTCCTTAAAATTAGAACTCCTTGCTCAATTTTGGAAACTATAAGTAACTCGTCAACCAATTCCAGCATTCGGCCTATGTTTTCCTTCAAAATGCTATAATATTCCTCCTTTTTTTCAACGTCCCTTTTTAATTCCCC
>CAYHBF010000051.1:0-7801 GCA_964354835.1 uncultured Candidatus Saccharibacteria bacterium | reverse complement strand
TTAACTTTTTTTGAAGGATTAATGCCGGATAATCCAACTACAACGGGAATCAATTTTTGTGGGAGCAAATCCGAAAGAGAGTTTTTGAATAATTTTTGGCTATATTTTGAAAAATCCGATTGGAGTCTTTTATCCAATATCCGGAAATCCAAAGCCGGCTTTAAATCCAAAATTAATTTAACCTCTCCCTTTTCCAAAAGTTCTCCTATTTTCCCGCTCAAATCCAAAACAATGGGACCCGATATGCCAAAATGAGTAAAGAGTAATTCACCAAAACGGCCGTCCTTTTTTTTGTTGTTTTTTAAAACGGTAAGCTCAACATTTTTCAAAGCCAAACCCTGGGCCAATTTTGGCCAGTTTTCTTTTATTTTTAGAGAAACCAAAGCCGGCCTTAATTTACTAACCTTGTGGCCCAGTTCTTCCGCCCATTTGTAGCCGTCGCCGGTAGAGCCCGTTCCGGGATAGGATTTCCCGCCGGTGGCAATAATATAATTTTCAGCCAAAAGTTCCTGGCCGCCGCTTAAAACAACTTTCGTTATTCTCTTTTCATTTTTGATAATTTCTTTCACTTCATAATTTGTCATTACCTTCACTAAGCTTTTTTTTAAATAATTGATTAAAATATTGAGAACGTCCTGGGACCTGTCGCTTTCGGGGAAAATCCTTTTTCCCCGCTCGATTTTGGTTTTTAATCCCTTTTTCTCAAAAAATTCAATTGTTTCTTTAACGCCAAAAACCGACAAGGGATAAAAAAGAAAATCGCCTTCTCTGCCGTATTTTTTGAGAAGTTCTCGGGGGTTAAATTCGGCTCGGGTTAAATTGCTTCTTCCTTTTCCCGTGAGTAAAAGTTTTCTTCCCAAACTGGTATTCTTTTCCAAAAGCACAACTTTTGCTCCCAACTCCCCCGCTCTGCCGGCCGCCATCATTCCGGCCGGACCGCCATCGATTACCGCGACATCAAAAAATATTTTATTTTTCATCTTAAAAATTTTTTGTTCTTTCAGAATACTCCGAATTACGAAAAAATTCAATTGGGTTGGTCCGGATAATCTCACCTGGCGGGATGATTGCGAGGCTTGACTTTTTATACGGAATGGCTATCATTGCTAGTAGACAATAAGTCGAAGTAGCTTAAGTAAGTTTTAATGTAAATTAAAGCGTAATTAAGTACCCGAGCGAGGCGAAGCCAAGCGAAAGGTGAAAAAGAGGATTTATCCTCTTTGACGAGAGCGGCTTAGAGTTTAAAAGGTCGCTTTTTTTTATTCGTAAATTAAACAAAAATAACATGGCATACGATTCAGACAGAGGATTTGCACCCCGAGAAACAGTCAAAGGCAATTGGAAATGCGCAGACTGCGGGACAGAAATCACTGAACTCCCTTTTGAACCAGCTCCGGACAGACCCATTTACTGCAGAGAGTGTTGGTCAAAAAGAAAACCCAAAAGAGATTTCAGCAGATAATCCTAAACAAAAAACCCGCCAATGGCGGGTTTTTTGTTTCTTTCTTTGTTTTTACAAACTTACAAAAATGGCTAAATTTAATGAGATTTATTTAAAATATGGCAAGAATATAAGAATTCCTATTACGGCGGTTACAAGACAAGTTAAAAGCACTATCCCCGCCATTACATTCTTTATAACCATCACCTTTTCATCAAAGCCCGGAGAAACAAAATCTAAAACTTTTTCGATTATTGAATTTAACAACTCCAAAACCAATACCAAAATTATTAACGTGAATAACAATATCTTTTGTATCGGAGCCAGATGAAAATAAAACATTGCAATTATTGCTAAAATTGCAACGAAAAACATTATTTTGAAAACCTGCTCCTCTTCAAATATTGTTTTTATACCTGAAAAGGCATTTTTGAAGCTATTAATGAGTTTTTTAAAATCTATTCCTAAAATCATTTTTCGTTTTCTTTACTTCACTCTACACCTTCAGAACTTTCAGGGCAAGCCTCCAATTTTGGAAAAATTCAAATCCTTCGATACAACTCAGGATAAATAAAAAAGCCTATAAAGGTGCTCTATATAGGCTAATTAATTATAGATCTTATAACCATTTAACGGTAAAGAGATACTTTCTCGGGCAGATAAAGCTCGGTGAGAGATTCGCCCAAAATGGTGCGCTTTATCGCTTCCGCTAAAAGATTGACTACCGGCACGATTATGAATTTGGTTGTGCCAACAAGTTTGTGCGCAATAGGTACGCTGTCAGTAAGAATAAATTTTTCAATGGGAGAATCTTCCAATCTTCGGATTAATGCCGGAGCTGGCATCTCTTTGCTGGTTAAAATCCCGTGAATAGCCAGAAAAATGACACCCGACGCGCCTAATTTCAGGATAAAATTGGCGTCGCCGATGCTGGTTCCGCCGGTTAGAATTTCATCATCCAACAATAAGCAGAACTTTTCGTTTACCTCGCCGCTAATTCCGATAGGCTTAGGTTTTCCATTAATTCGTTGCTTGTTAATATAAACGCTAGGCAAATTAAGGAATTGCGGAACATCGCCGTAGCGGTCAGCGGCACCGTGATCGCAAAAAACCACAATGCTTTTTTCTTTCAGGCCGGGCTTAAGAATTTCCCTTTCCAGGTAATCGGTTAAAAGTAGGACCGCGGAAATGCCATTGGCCCTTGGCAGAAAGTACTCAAGGACATGGTCTTCATGAGGGTTGAGGATCAATTTCTTTTTGATCCCAAGATAGGGAATGTTGAAGATGTCGGCCAGAAATTTGCTCATTACTGAAATATGTGGCGAGTCTTTTTTATCAGACCTGGAGTAATCAAAATACGAAAATACGAGCATGATTTCTTTGGCGTCCGCACTTACTGCGGCATGGATGATATGGAAAAGTTCGAATAGCTGGTCATGAACTCCCGGGGCATGAGTGCAGATAAGAACGACGAGGTGATCCCGGACATTGTCAATATGCGGCAAAATACATCCGTTATCAAACTTCTCAAAACCGGTATTACCGAGAATCAGTTTCCCACCCGGCTGGAGTTCTATTGGCAAACGCGTTTGTAGAGCTTCGCAAATATTTCTGGCCAATTCAACCGAACCGCTGGTGGAAAAAACCTTTACTAGTGGAACCGAATTCATATCTACCTCCTTATATTTTTTGTATTTGTATTAAGAACTTTAGACCTCCTTCTTTCACTCTACCTCCGATTCTAGGAAAATTCAAATTAAAAACCGCCCGACGCGTCAGGGTATAGGGCGGTTTTTAATTTTTATTTATTCGCTAGTGACGCCGTCAAATTCGGCTTCTTGAGCTTCGGCTTCCGCCTTTGTCACGCGTACAATTCCGTCTTTATGGTGAGCCGGAGAATAAATAGTGTAAAGTTTTAGTTCGTCGGAATCTGAAGCATTAATCACGTTATGCTGGCTGCCGGCTGGCACAACAATCGCCACGCCGTCTTCTAGATCGTATTCGTTGCCATCAATAATGCACTTCCCCTCTCCTTTTTCAATGCGGAAAAACTGGTCGTTGTCGGGATGAACTTCCATGCCGATTTCTTCTCCCGGCTTTAACGACATTAAAACCAACTGGCTATGTTCTGAAGTATAAAGCACCTTGCGATAATTTTCATTTTCTAACGTGTCTTTTTCAATGTTTGTTGTATATCCTTTCATAATTCTGATAATTTAATTTTTTAACTTGACGACCTTTTTAATCGCATTTTTATTCTACTCTTTCTTATCCAATTTATCCAATTTCAGCCATTTAACGCCAAAATAAACAACCAGCGCAATTACAATAAAATCAATAAAGACGGCGATAAAGTCTCCCCACAATATTTTTATTTGTCCGACAACCAAACTGGCGTCTTTTAAATTTCCAACTTTGCCAAGAAAAACGCTAAGTATGGGGTTTATAATGTCTCCGACCAAAGCTGATACCAACTTTGAAACAGCACCGCCCAAAATAAAACCGACAGCCAAACCCACAACTCCCTGTTTTTTTATAAAATCAAGAAATTCCTGCATATTATTTTATTTTACGTTATTTAAGTTAATCAATATGACCTTTGTTCTATTTTACCACTTCGGCAAGCTCAGTGTAAACAAAAAACCGCCATTTTGGCGAGGCGGCGGAAATATGCTTTCCTAAAGCATATTTAACGATGTCTTTTTAAAAATCGTCTGTGTCTTGTTTTGTTTCTGCCGTAATTTTTACTCTTTTTATTTCTCATAATCTATTTAGCTAGATTTATAGTTTCCTTTTCCAAAAGGCAAAGAAGTAAGCCATAAAACAAATGGTCTCCTGAGTTTATCTACAGACCAATTATCATCCTTAAAAAGCGAGGCTTTTTCTATTCTAAAACGAGAAAGTAAAGGAATAGTAGCTTTTAAGTTTATGGGAGATAATCTGTTATGCTCCTCTAAAAACTGCTCTTTGTTAAAGTGTTGGTTTATAACTTTTGGAACCTTTTTGAATCTTGGAATCATATAGCAAGTTTTTTATGGAATAAAAAACGCAGATGGAAAAGAGGATTTATCCTCTTTGACTAAAATAAAAAGCAACTCCTTATAACTATGAGTTGCAAATAGTTTTTTAATCTATCTGACAATAACAACGGGGTAACCTATTTGTAGATCCGAACTCTCAGAATCTCTATTTTCATCATACACCCTTTCTTTTTAAAAAACAAGCCCCGGAGTGTCCCGCTCGCAGCGGGACTACTACCTGGGGTTAGAAACAGTTTATGTATTTATCGTTGCTCTTATTTAGAATAAATCCAAAATTTCTATTATCGGCCTAAAATTATCCCCAATAAATACTAGGTCAAATCTTCTAACAAATTCCTTCAATTCACTATTGTCGCTGCCATTTTTTGGGTCGTAAATTGCGATCCTGATGACATTACTGCTTCCTTCAACCATTGGAATATCATCAAGGCTGTCTCCTATTAAAATCGTTTTGGGCCTTACTGTTTTTATTTTTTTAATTTCTTTATGCCCCTTTTCTTTTTTATTCAGCGAATGAATTAATGTGCTTCTTTCCCATCCGCTTATCTTTTTATTGGAAATAGATAATTCCGTAGAAAGAACCATTGTCGGTCGAATCTTTTCGTTTCGGCACCATGCATCTATTACATTTTTAATACTAGCCGAGATAATTATTGTAGGAATGTTTCTCTTTTGGCAAATATTAAAAAATTCTCTTACAAATGGTCTTGTTTGCAATAAACATGCGGCTTCTTCAATTCTTGACCCCTTTAAGCCATTAAATAAGTCTAGATTCCATCCCCACCATTCAATAGCTTGAGATACAAAGAGTTTCTGTTTAAGCTCAAAAGCCCTATACTTTTTATACTTTTCAAAAGATTCCAATTGTTGTTCTCGCGGCACAAATTTCTCCATAACATCCCAAACGGTTATTTTCTCCCCTTTTTCATCCTTTCCTCTAACTAATGTTTTATCGAAATCCAAAACAATATGTATTTTTTCTTTTCCTTCTTTTTGAAAAGATGTAATTTTTTTAATAACAGCTTTTTTATTTTTAACCAAGAATTTGTTAAAATTTAGAAGTTTGTCTTTCATACAATAATATTATTATCTTTGTTTTTGTGAATTATAAATTCATTCATTCTACCAAAAAACCGCCTTCTTGAGAAAGCGGCGGAAAATTACTGGCAACCTCGGTCTAGAACCGAGCCTCTAAGGTAAAATTTGGGGCTTTTCGGAGTGCCTCAGCAACACGTCTCGGTCGGGTTTAATTTTTAGATTTAAACACAGAATCCCATTGCGAAGGAATTCTTACGGATATTTCTCTTTTTTCTTTTGATGTTGCTGTTTGGAATGAAATTGAAGTAGCAGACAGGGCAATACTTTTATCCGGAAGAGCAAAGGGTGCGCCGTATTTTATGTCGCCTAAAATTGAATGGCCAATTGATGATAGTTGAACGCGGATTTGGTGGAATCTACCGGTTTTGGATTTAATTTCCAAAAGAGAGAATTTATTATTTGAAGCAAGCACTTTATAGAAAAGTTCTGCTTTTTTGCTATCCCCCATTTCACCTATTGTCGCTCTTTTTTTATTTCTATCTTTTTGAATATAATTTACCAATATTCCCTTATTTTTCTTTATTTTTCCCATAACTATAGCGTTATACGTCTTTTTAATCTGATGATTACGGAATTGCTCAGAAAGGCGCGAAGCACCTTTGCTTGTTTTGGCAAATAAAATAATTCCCGAAACCGGCCTGTCGAGACGATGCAATAATCCTAAAAACACATTACCGGGTTTTTGATATTTCTCTTTTAAATAAGCCTTCACCTCGTCTATTAAACTAATATCGCCCGTTTTGTCTCTTTGGGTTAAAACGCCAGCCGGTTTATAAACCGCTATTAAATGATTATCTTCGTACAAAACATTAAGCTTCATAATATTATGATAACAAAAATCCGAGAAAAACCCTCGAACGAAAGCGATTCGGTCTCTCGCACCCTTCAATGAGTTCAGAACTGGCTGCGTATCGTGGCGTGGATAAGGAAGAGGGCCGCATTCCTGAGTAAATGCGGCCTTAATACAATCTACTGTCGTCCAAACCTGAGGATTTACAGAAGTGTCTTCAAGCACTGGCTTTTGTTTGATCCAATGATCCTAGTTTTTTATCCGCTCCTTCTAGCCAATTTATCAGTTTCTTAAGATACGCTTGGCGGTCACAAACTACAACTTGCATTGCTTTTATCAAAGCTCTGGCTAGAGTCTCTACTTCTCCATCTCGGAGATTAATGGTTCGGGGAGAGTCAAGCGCACCCTCATGGCGGACATCACTACATACTAAGATCTTGTTGTCACCACTATTCCACTTGGCTACCACCCTAAGCTTCTCTTCTTCTGGTTTCAGGGTTGGTGCTAAATCAGGACAGAAAACCAATTGGAAATCTACTACCAGAACCCTCGCCCTTGATTTGTGATCGTTGGAGCTACAGTAATCCTGCCAAGCAGTAGCTTTGATGATTTCCACTGTGCTTGACTGATGAATTTTTCTAAGCAAAGCGAAAGTCTTACTAGCTACTTCACAAACTTTTTGGGTTTCTGCCTCGGTAGGCCAAAAGGGTTCTTGGTTAACGAGCCTTACTGGACCTTCTTTTGTTTCCACGGTAATCTTTGCCATTGTTTCCTCCTTTCAGTACTCTACGGTACTTTTATTGCTCCGAGTTTCACTGCTCAGGAGCTTGGACGAACCCCTCAGATTTGTTTATTGTGACAGCTATTTGAAAGCTCTCTTAAAACTACCAAGTAGCTATCACAATAAATTATTTTGTTAGAGAACTTCGTGATTATGAATATTATCACAGCCTCATTAAAAAAATCAAGCCCTCTACCAAAAAACCGCCCTCTTGAGAAAGCGGCTCCCCATAATACTGGAAAGTCTATGGATACACACGTGCGCACATATCATCTTCCAATAGAATTTGAGGAGATGATAAGAGTAAAATAAAACCGTCTGATTAACGGTTCTTTAGTTATTTTATTATAAATAACCTCTTTCCTTTAGTTTTCTTATTTTATTTTCTACAGCTTCCTCTAAATCTACTTCGTGCATCTCCGCCAACATTGCCAACTGCAGAAAAACATCAGCAAATTCTCCAGATAAGTTTTCTTCATCTGGCTCTTGTTTTCTTAATCGCTTAAGATTAATATCTTTAGCTAATTCTCCTATTTCTTCCATCAGTTGAGTGAAGGAGAGCTGAGGGTCTCTTTCTATCTCATATTTTTTATCTATTTTGCTTACCACCTCGGCACACTTTTTTTGAAATTCTTTAGTTTCCATATATT
>CAYHBF010000050.1:0-34342 GCA_964354835.1 uncultured Candidatus Saccharibacteria bacterium | reverse complement strand
TTTTATAAGCTGGAATTTTTTGACTTGCTTCTTTAAATAAGTTTAAGGCTCTTTTTTCCCCTTCTTTTTCGAAGAAATGAGCATTTTTTTTGGTTAATAATTTGGAGAATGCTGCAACATCCCAATTAAAAAATTCCTTATAATGATTTTTAAATTTTTCCTTAGGATTAAAAATTGAAAAATAAGATCTCATATTAGGTTATAATATTAATATATTTTTTTATATAAGATCTTTTATTCTGACCAGAAACAATATTTTTAATCAAGATTGTTGTTACTACTCCTGCGAGTAGAGCCGCTGTTCCTAATTGAGGCCAAGAGATAAGTTTGTTTTCTACAACTTTTTGTACCGAAAGAAGCATATTACGATCAACTTTTTCTTCTCCACCAACAATCTCTCTGCAAATAATTTCTCCAATTTCTTTTTTGGTAAGGGGTTTAGAAAATTTTTTAAGCCAATAATCCGCCTCTTTTTCAAATACCATGTTGTATCCTAAATCGTATCTCTCAACGTGAAGAACTACCCCTTCTCCATTATCAGTAATCATTATTACCGGAACCTTATATTTTATGGCTAGGTCACGAATTTGAACTTTGAGAAACAAATTATCAATTTCTTCTATAATACAATCAATTTCTTTTTTTTCTAACAATTTCTCGAGGTTTTTCTTAGAAATTCCTTTTGGTAAAAGTGTAAGTTTTAAATAAGGGTTTTGTTCATATAGTTTTTGGGCGGTGAGAAGAGTTTTATTTAAACCTATTTCATGAATGCCCGCCAGTATCCGATTCAAGTTAGTTGTTTCTAATTCGTCGCAGTCGGCTATGATCATTTTACGGGCAATACCCGAAAGCGCTAAAGTTAAAGCAATATTATTTCCTACACTCAGTCCTAAAATTGCTATTCCACAATTGTATAATTTCTTTTGGTCTTCAGGGAGAATTAAATCACGATTTCGATTAGTTTTAAGCTCGTAAAAATCTCTCTCTTTGACTGATTTGACTACAGTATGCTTCCAAGGAAAATATATATAATAAAAATCGTTCTTTTTCTTCTTAACAAATTCTTTAAACTCTGAATTTTGGTAAACTTTCTTTTTTTCTTGGCCAATAAATTTCGGCTGATCAATAAAAATTAATTCTTTTAATTGTCTCTCAAAAACATCTATAACTGACAGAAAAGACTTTTCTTTTGAGAGTTTTTTAAACTCTTTATCGTTTTTTAGAAAAATTGGCCTTAGCTTATTCATATTTGTTAAAGATTTTTTCGGCTATTTCTTTTGCTATTAGATTTGGAGGTTGGGATTTTTCTTCGCTTTTTTTAAATATTTTTTGAAGGATCTCTTTAATTTTTGCTACGCGATTGTTTACTCTTTCTTTGTTATAATCTTTGTGTTCAAATTCATCAACTACACTAATTAATCCACCGGCATTTACTACAAAATCTGGCGCATAGAGAATGCCAGATTTGTATAATATTTTCCCCACCTTATCGTTTTCTAATTGATTATTTGCCCCTCCAATAATAATTTTACATCGAAGTTGAGAAACGTTTTTAAGAGTAATAGAATTACTAAGGGCAAAAGGTGAAAAAACATCAACCGGACATTTATGAATTTCTGAAGGCTTAACGGCTTGAATTTTGGGGAACATTTTTTTTGCAGCTTTAATTTTTAAATAATTAATATCAGAAATAAAAATTTTTTTACTATTTTTATAGATTAATTTTAAAAACTCCATTCCTACTTTTCCCAATCCTTGGATTGCAAAAGTACGTTCAGAAAGATGTTCATTTCCAAAAATTTTTTTTAAACATACAAAAAGTGCATAAAAGTTACCTAGAGCAGTAAATTTCGCTGGGTCGTATCTTGTTCCCACAAAAAATGGGCTTTCTTTTTTCATTATCTTTACATCTTCTTGAGTCACGCCAATATCTGCTCCAGTTATAAAGTGGCCATTTAAATAATTAACTTTCTTTGCATAGGTCTTTAATAAAAAATTTTTTCTGGGATTTTGTAACGTACTCATAATTATACCCTTTGCACCACCATAATTTAAGCTATGGATAGCTGATTTATAAGACATTATTTGCGATAACTTTAATACATCTTTTAATGCTTCTAATTCTGAACAGTATTTCCACAATCGGGTTGCCCCAAAAGCGGGACGAAGTAATCCCCCTCTATGAATTGCAATAAAGCCCTTTAATCCACTTTTAAAGTCGGAAAGAAAGACTATAATTCTGTGATTATTAAATTCTGGTAATCTTTCTATAATTTCCATGTAATTATTATTTAAGCCTAAAATAATTTGCCAAAAATTTTGAATTGAGCATATTTTTTTATTTTTTCTCTTTCAAATTTTAACTATTTTAATAATAACACTTTATTTTTCATATTCAAAGAGGAGGCTACAAGGATTTTTCAAAGAGGCCTATCCCAAAGCCCGCTTAAATTTTTAGAAAATTTAAGTGGACAAGCCCAATTTTCTTCAATTACCCGAGCGGTAGCGACGGGTGAAGATGAAACTTTAGTTTCATCGCCTTCCCGAGCGAAGCGAAGGGTGAAGATGAAGCGATAGCTTCATCGACTTTAAACTAAATTTGTAAATTTTTTGTAAACTAATTCCCGACAAAAATAAAAAATTTATCATCTTAGCAATATTAAAAAAAGCCCTCCGTGAAATGATTCACAAAGGGATAGTTAGATATTATGATTTTTTTAATTATCTTCTTTCCTTCTCTAAATTTAGTTGCCAGAGACACCAGTCTCCACGCAAAGTGCATCCATTTAGCCCCTTTTCTTTTATAGCTCGAGCAATTACCCGTGAATATGGACTCAACGTAGTTTCTGATTCTTTTTTGAAAAAGATGCAGAAATAAGGACATAGCCCTAGATCTGCTCCTTTTTCTTGGAATAAATGGGTAAGATAAAATTGTCCATCGGAAGAAAAAACAGATAAAGAGGTTTTCAAAATATTAGCCTTCGTCACTGTTCCATCGATTAGATGGTACCTTTTCAGAATTGTTGACAGTTTTTTCAGTTCTGAAAATGCTGTAGAGTTTCGGTTCAATTAATTGACAAATATAAGATAATTGTTTAAATAAATTTATAAGCTAAAATATTTGGCTTTCGGCATAATTAGCGTTAAATGAAGAAGAAATCTAAACCAATATTAATGGAATTAAGTAAAAAAAAGTATATCGGACTTGGATACGTTCCTATAGACATAGGAGCAGTAATTAAGGGATGGGATATGACAGAGGGAGATTATCGTAATCCTTCAAGGCTTCCTGTCGTAAATTTTCGCGCGATGACAGAAGCGTGTCCACATAATTGTTTCCATTGTTTTACAGATAAAAATAGAAAAACTTTAACGTTAAATGAGATTAAAAACGTAATAGACCAATTAGTTGATTTGAACACCTATGCAATTGATTTTGTTGGAGAAGGAGAGCCGACAATTGATAAAGATTTTTTTGAAATAATTGAATATACTTCCTCAAAAGGAATTCATCAGTCCATATATACGGATGCCGCAATAAAAATGAGAGATAAAGATTTTGTTAAAAGGGTTTATGAATCTGGTGCAAGTATATGCCCAAAATGCGATAGTTTATTTAATAAGGAATATCAAAATTGGGTCGTTGGAGATAAGACTGGTAAATATTTTAAACAAAGAAACGAAGCAATAGAATTTCTTATGGAATATGGGTTTAACAAAGTTCAAGAAGATGGAACTACAAGATTAGGTTTTGATATGGTTGTTACAAAAAGAAATATCGACGAAGTCGAAAAAACGCTACGCTATTGTAGAAATAATAATTTATGGATAATTTTTACTACTTATCTTCCCTCTGGAAGAAGTGGAAAAGAAGATTTTGACAAATCATTAATGCTTAATAAGAAAAATAGGGCTAAATTGAAAGAAATAGTAAAAAAAGTTGATGAAGAATATGGATTCTTTCATCCTATATGGAATGGATCAACAACAATGCCATGTATAGAGTTTCTACAAATATATGGAGATGGAAGAGTAAGTCCTTGTGTAGGTAATGAAGATATAATTGGCAATGTGAAAGAAGCTTCTATAAAAGAACTAGAAAGTAAAATATTGGTAAAATATCCATTTCTTAATAGAACAAAATTTGATGGCTATTGTCCGTATAGACCCAATATTTAATAAAATATTAAAAAGGAAATGAGAAATATAAAAATAAAAGAATTAAAAACCGATAGAAATGATTATCCAGGAGGAGATAGTTGTGTACTTTTGAAGGGCTATAGCTATTCATTGCAGGAAATTTATGCAGCTCGTGATGCGGGTCAAATCCTCTGCTTACGGATGGAGACTAACGACAGCTGTAATTTGAAATGCATATATTGTTATTCTTATTTACGACGAGAAAAACTAAAAGAAATGTTGCTTAAAGATGCCTGTGATATTATCGACCAAGGAATTAATTTAGGTTTGCAATCAATAGTTTACCTCGGAGGTGGAGAACCTCTTTTATATAAGCATTTTTGGCCATTTATTGAATACGTTAGTCGTAAAAAAGTGATACCAGTTATCTTTACAAATGGTACGTTAATAAGTTTAGACATTGCAAAGCGTCTGTTTAATCTTGGAGCATCGATAATGATTAAATTAGATGGAAAAGAAAAAACTCAGGATAAACTTAGTGGACAAGGTACTTATAAAAAGATTCGTTCCAGCTTAGATGCTCTTTTGGAAGTTGGTTTCGGAAAGCTAAATGGACGTTATGCAAGGCTTGGTATCGGCCCCTGTGCCACGAAGATTAATCTTTATGAGATACCTGAAATTTGGCGGTTCGCTCGGAAAAACAATTTTTTCCCCAATGTTGAATTAGCTACAGAAATTGGTAAAGCTACATCAGATATCGCAGTGGATTATAATCAAGCTCGTTGGCTTAGGCGAACTTTAAAAGAAATGGATGAAAAAGAATTTAATATTAAATGGTCTATACCATACAGTTCAACTCCTGCGCATTCTTGCGGAATTTTTTTAGCTGGGGCAGCTATAAAGGTGAATCGCAGTGTTGCTTTGTGTCCCGAAATGCCGTCTGTGGCAAATCTATCTGATAAAACTCTTACTGAGATTATTCAAGAACCACCTTTTTCTACGGCACGGGCACTTGAAGACAATATCAAAGAACCTTGTGCTTCTTGTAATTTTTTTCAATTATGTCTTGGTGGCTGTCGTTCAAAGGCATTAGTTAATAATAAATCTATTTTCGCATGCGATCCATATTGTACTTTATTGGTAGGTAATCAAAAAAATCTTCCGAAAAATGAATAATAATTGTCCATTACGAGATTGGAAGTCGACACTCAATCACCTTCTTAATAGACTTTCCGTAGAAGATAGATATTGGTGTGTAGCGGGAATTCCGGGCCCTCTATTAGAAATGCGTTCAGGAACACTGCCAAAAGATTTGGTGTGTAATAACAGAATTTTTAATTTGACTTCACTCATAGCCAATATAACTGGTCTTGATATTAAAAAACTTCGCAAATACGCAAAAAAAATAGCGAAGGAATATAGTCTCAAAAAGATATTACACGGATACAAAATAATTACCTTTGATTTCCACAGTCGTTTGATATTGTTTAATGATTATATGAAAGCTTCTATCCGTCATTTGCGTGGGCTTTCGATCAATAACAACCCTATTAATATTAAAAAAATAAGAAAAATTCAGCTTTTTATACACAATCAATTTATCAATATTGCTTACCCTGCCGATCTCGTATCACTTGGTTTACTGTGGGAAATATTTGCAGAAGAAGTTTATTATTTCAATAATCCTGTTAAATGTATTTACGATCTCGGTGCGAATATTGGTCTTTCAGCAATATACTTCCACTCACTTAACCCATGTGCAGAAATTATATGCGTGGAGCCAATGGAAGAGAACCTTAAGATACTCAAACAAAATTTAGATAACAATAATATAAACGCGAAAATAATCAATGCAGCAGTTGGTGATACCGAAAAACAGACAACTTTATTCTTTAGCAACCAATCCCACGCACTTCCATCACTGTATGTAAAACAGTCACACGCCAGACAAGTTTCTATACTTCCATTTGATAGGATTATAAGCGGTGAAGGATATGGTCTTAAAATTGATATCGAGGGTGCGGAAAGATTTTTAGTTAAATACCCATCTATAGTTGAAAATGCGGCTTGGATTGTTGGTGAACTACACTATTCTAGTGATATCGAAAGCAACTCGCTCATTGATGCCTTCTTTGGTATTGTAAAGTATAATTTTATTATTAAAAAAAATAGACCAATCATTTATTTTATTGGAAATGAAGTTTTACTTTGTGAGACTTTTAAGACATTAAAGAAAATCCCCCGAGTATAACCAACTGGGGGGATCAATTTTTCGTGGGGCAAGTTGCAGCCTTATCTATCTCCAAAGGGAGAATTTTCTTGTCAACTCTGTGACAACATCCCAATCGCCGTACATAACAATCCCATAGTATTCTATACCTTCTTCTTTAAATTGCCTACTTTTTTCTGGATTCTCGAATGTCCCGATAGAGTTTATGAAACCTGGAAAGTCAACAAAACGAACATTTCTACTGATGAGCACTTTTCTTAACTCTTTTAACTCCTCGGGATTTTTTGTTTTAAGAATTATGAACGGCAATTCAGAAATATTCGCATGGCTATTGCCATCTCCATCAGTATAATCCACGAATCTAAATCCAGACTTATCTTCGACGCTTGCGCCCAGACCAAGAGCCATATGGGCTAATGCATTCATGATAATACCTACTCCTCCTATGTTCCCATTCAATACTGCAACTAATTTGTGGGGGTATTTTTCCATATGATAAGATCCTCCTTCTCTTAATAATTTTTCTTGTTCTAGGCTTATTTCTTTCTCTTTTCTTTGTTTCCGTAGAACAAAAAACTACTTTGAAAACAGCTAATAACAGTTTAGCATTCCTATCTTTTTTTGTCAATAAGAAGGAATTTAATTTTTATAGACAAAAAGGTTTCTAAAAATGGTTTTATATTTTAGAATATGTTTAAAAATCGACCTTTTGATGTTGCTTTTTTATATTTTATAATAAACAAAAAAGATATCAATATTTGTTAATATTATACAGAGAGTAATTTACGCGTATATGGCAGTTTTTATCGAATCTAAAACGCCACCAATATAAATGAACATTATACCCTCCTTTTTCTCTCACACATCAAGCCAAGATAAGATTTTGTAATTCTTTTTTCTTTTTCAAGATTTAATATTTTAATTATTTTTTCGATTTATTCCAATTAAATATCTTATCAATAAATTCTTTTTCTTTAATAATATTCCTTGAAAGAATATCATTTTTATTAAGCCAAAGGGTTTTTAATTTTTCCGGAGAAAATAATTTAGGTTTTTTATCTAATTGTTGAATAAAATTAATCATAACGCTATGACGTAATCGATTTTTAGAGATGTAATTCCAAACTTCTAATAATTCCGGTTCGCTCTCTAATGAATAATTTATTTCTTCCTTTAATTCCCTATTTAAAGCTTCTAAAATTGACTCTCCCCAATTCATCCGTCCTCCAGGAAAGCTAAACACGCCATTCTTATGCCCTAAAATTAATATTCTACTTTTATACCTAAATATGACTTTTACGGTTACGTTAGGATATTTTTTCATTTTTTATTTTTTTTGTTAGACTTTCTGCAAACATTTTTTATCTAGTTTTTTATCCATATTTTAATTTTAACACAATATTTCCACACGTTAAAGCATTTCTATTATGCCGACAAAATTTATCCACAGAAGCCGGGGTTCTTTGATTTTAAAGGGTTTCTACTTTAGAATAGATATAAGATGATCAATGAATTAGAAATTCATCTGCCCAAGTAAAGCGAAGGGCGAGAGATGAACGAAGTTCAGCGAACTTTATTTCGATGATTGATGAATTAGAAATTCATCTGCCATCTCAATAAAATTTATTTCGATGATTGAAATTGACGGTTCAATAGGCGAAGCCGGCGGCCAAATATTGAGAACAGCCTGCGCTTTATCGGCGGTTACTAAAAACCCCTGTCTTGTTTATAACATCAGAAAAGGCAGAGAAAAACCAGGTTTAATGCCGCAACATCTTGCGGGAATTCAAGCCCTGGCCCGGCTTTGCAACGGAAGCTTGGAGGGAGACGAATTAGGATCTCAGGAAATTAAATTTTACCCTGGTGAAATTTACAAAGAACGAGTCTTTGTAGATATTCCAACGGCTGGGAGCATTACTTTGGTTTTACAAACCTTAATTCTGCCTTCCCTATTTGCTCCTCGCCCGATAAAAATTACTTTTGAAGGCGGGGCTACTGATACTTTTTTCTCGCCGACAATTGATTATTTTCATTATGTGTTCTTAAAAATACTGGAAAAATTAGGCGCAAAAGGAGAAATAAATATCTTAAAAAGGGGTTATTATCCCGAAGGAGGAGCAGGAGTAGAAATAACGCTATTTCCCCTCCTTCGCCCCGCCTCCGCTAAAGTTTCAGTGGACAAGCAAGGCTCCGGAGGGCAAGCTTTTAAATTAAAGGGGCTTAATTTAACCGAACGGGGAGAACTTCAAAAAATTTTAGTTATTTCCGGCGCTTCAGAGTTATTACAAGACAAAAACGTGGCCGAGCGGCAAATTGCCGGCGTGAAAGAAATTTTAGGGAAATTAAAGCTACCGACTGAAGAAAAAATTGAATATTATCCTACCCAATGTCCGGGAAGCCAGATTTGTTTAATTGCCGAGTTTGAAAATACGGTTATCGGAGCCGATAATTTGGGAAAATTAGGCAAAAGAGCAGAAGACGTTGGAAAAGAAGCTGCTTTTGAATTATTAAGAGAACAGAAATCCGAGGCTTGTTTAGATAAACATTTAGCCGACCAAATTTTGCCCTATATGGCTTTAGGTCCCGGGAAATCTAAGGTTACCGTTTCAGAAATTACTAATCACTGCAGGACTAATATTTGGGTGATTGAGAAATTTTTTAATGGAAAATTTGAAATAAGGGGGAATTTAATCAGTTGGTTCCCGAAAACATAGCAAAAAAGGTTTTATTCTCCGGTTTGTTGCAACAAAAAACCGAGCACATAAATTATGTGCTCGGCTTTTCTTTTAGCGTCGGAATTGACTTCTGCGTTTCGCATGACACTCTCGACAATAAATAGGTCTGTCTGGAGAGGGCTCGAATGGGAGTTCAGTTATAGCTGTTCCGCAATCGGCACAAGCCCAGTTTCCCTGATACATTTTTCGAGGTGGGAAGTCCGTTCTCTCGCCTTCAAATTTTTTGAAAGCCATAGATATTGCCCCAAATTTGCTTCGCAAATTTCGGGGACACTGATAATTAAAAATAAAAACGACCTTTTGATACTTCGGTAAACTCAGCATCATCCTGAGCTTGTCGAAGGATGACCTTCGGTCGCTCTACTTAATTTACTTTCGATTTTTGAAAACGAAATTTAACTAAGATACTACGACTTATTGGTCTGACTGGATTATAGCATAGCTAGCTTAGCAAGTCAAGTGGAACAGACCAATTATCTTGTTTTGCTCGCCTTCTTCCTCTTTCGATTCTTCATTAATAACATTAAAGGTTTTTACCGCCTCTCCTGTCTTGTCAATAATCAATTTAATTCCTTTTTCGAGAATAAAAGTTTTAGCTTCCTGAGTAATCTTGGCCACTCCCGATTCGCCAGTACCAATAATAATTGTATCTGGATTTTGTTCAACCGTTCCTTTTACATCTTCCACGTCAATAATGTGGCTCTCTTTTCTTTGCCAAGGTAAAACCTCGCCAGCCCAACGGACTTCGACATCGTGATTATAAACTTTCCCATCAATAGTTATTGAGCCAAAATGATATTCTTTAATCATAGGAAATAATCTCAATTATTCATAAGATAAGTTTGACCATTTTCCGCATCGGTCTCCCCATCTGGCTACGACTTTCCCGTCAATTCTGGCCTCAATAACTTCACATTGGTTCGGACAACCCTTACATTGAAAAGAAGTACATTTAATGTCTTTATCTGAAATTTCAAAACCAAGAAATTTTGTTTTTGGGAGAGACATCTCTTTCAGTAAAAGGGCAACTCCGAATGCCCCCATTACCGTGTTATAAGAAGGAACAATAATTTTTTGGTTCAAAACCTCCTCAAAAGCTTTTCTCATCCCCAGATTTTCACTCACTCCTCCCAGAAAAACAATCGGTGGTTGAATGTTTTTTCCTCTGGCTACATTATTTAAAAAATTTCGAGCCAAACCCTGACATAATCCAGCAATAATATCTTCTGTTTTATGGCCAATTTGCTGTTTGTGAATCATGTCTGATTCACAAAAAACGGTACACCGAGAACCAATAGTTGTGGGGGTTTTTGCTTTTAGGGCCAAATCTCCAAATTTTTCAATCGGGATTTTTAACCTGAAGGCTTGAGCGTCAAGAAATGACCCTGTACCGGCGGCGCAAATAAGATTCATTGCGAAATCAACTACCACTCCATTTTCTAAAATTATAACTTTTGAATCCTGGCCTCCAATTTCAATTACCGTTTTGACCTCGGGAACGAAATAGGAAACACCTTTGGCGTGAGCGGTGATTTCGTTTTTTATTAAATCGGCTCCGGTAATCACTCCCGTTAAATATCGGGCAGAACCAGTAGTTCCAACTCCAGCAATTTCAACGGCTGGATTATGTTTTGAAATTTGATTGTTTAATTCTTTTAAACCCTTTTGGACAGCTCTGATTGGATTTCCTTCAGTTCTGAAATAGGAAGAATACAGAATCTGGTTTTTTTCGTCAATCAAAACAAACTTGGTTGAAATGGAGCCGACGTCTATGCCTAAGTAAGCTCTCATAAATTTGTGATTTAAGATATTGCGGTTCTAGATTTATTTTTGTAATGATTTCTGACTACATCAATAAAGGCCTCTAATCTTGTATCAATGCCCGCCTCGGCTACTTGCTCATCGAGAGACAAAGATAAAAAGGGCATTCCCGACTCCTGGTGAATTTTTTCTAAAATCGGCCTGACGGTTACTTCCGGCATGCAGCCAAAGGGCAGAAGGTGAATTATACCGTCGAAATCCTCTTTTACATAATTAAGCATTTCGTAAATCGCATCTCGACCATGACCGCCAACGGTAGAACGTAAATAAGGATTTATCTTTCTCTGAATTATCCAATCCTTCCAGGGAAAAATCAGTTTTTTTATATGGTAAGTAATATCCATTTGCCGGTGAACTTCGATTTCCTCCATGCCAAGTTTCTCTTCAATCTTGAAATTAATCGTCGGGTCGCAAACCGTATAGATTTCGCCAACCAGAGCTACCTTTGGCAAACTTTTATTTTTATTGATTTTAATCTCTGTAATTTTTTTTAAAATTTCCTGTTTGAGCTTGGGGAAATCTTCTTCTTTTTTTGGTTCTTCGAGTTTTGAAAAACTCCATTGGATTATTCTGTCCGTCTCTCCTCTTTCAATTTCTCTTGGCCGGTAATATTGACCCATTTTCTCAATTTTTTCAATTAATGCTAGTTTTTTTAAGAAAAAACGGGCCACCTTCATTATCTGCCAAAAAGAGGCTCCGGAAATTTCCTTTACTTTTGAATAAATGTCTTTTGGGGTAGCTCTGAAATCTAAAAAATTAATCTGATGACCGGCCTCTTTTAAAACTTTTTCCTGAATGACTCCGTAATATCTTTGCCGGCAGGAACCACCGATATTTTGAACCATAAAAATGGTATTGGCTCCTTTTTTCAGGGCCGGCAAATAATTTCCCAGGTTTACTTTCATTGGGAAACAAAACATTTCCGGGCTTAATTTTGCGCCTTCAGCAATAGTTTGAGAATTCGTTTTTTCTGGAGAAATTACTTCTAAGCCCAACTGTTCAAAAATGGTTTTAAAAGCAATGGTATAATTCCCCCATCTGGCAAACGTAATAATTGGTTTTTCCATAGTGGTAAATTATTTTATGGTGTCCAAAAAGGCCTCTAATCTGGTCTGAAAACCAGCCTCACCGGTTTGTTCGTCAACAATTAAGTATAAGAAGGGGATTTTTCTCGATTTAAATTCTTTTTCAACAAATTCTTTTAAAACTGCATCGCAACCGCACTGAAAAGAAGAAATCTCAATAGCACCGGCGATATTGTAGTTTAATATTGTGCTCATCTTTTCCATTATTTCTTTACCAAACTCCCAGTGGAATTTCGGCCAATCCAATTTATTTTCTTTATTTTGAATTGGAACTTCGTCAATAAATATTGCTTCAGCTCCTAATTTTTCCAGCTTTTCTTTCATTCTTAAATTAACATATTCATCCTTTAAATTGTAGGGGTGAGAAATTAAGATAAATTTTTGTTTGGGAGACTGAATTTTTTTCAGGAAATCTTCTTCCTCTTTTTCTTTTATTTCTTTTTGCTTTAAAAAGGAAATTTCTGCTGCTTTTTTTACCTCTTTTCTGTTTTTATTTAATTTTTCCCCTAATTTTTCAAGGGTTCTTTCAAAGCTTTCCTTTCTTTCATTAAAAGTTTCGGTCAGGATTTTATTTTTTACTAAAATCTTGGCAAGGTCTGGAACTCCAAAAAATTTAGGACAGTATTCAAGCTTTTCTCCATTAACCTTCAGTCGGGGAATAAAAATGTAGTCGCATTTTCCATCAAGCCACAAAAGATGACCCCAATAAACTTTATTAGAAAAACAAGTTTCGGGATCCGAGACTTTTACCCCTTGCTCAACAATCTCTTTATTAGTTGGAGGGGAAAGTAAAACTTCAAAACCCAAATTTCCAAAAAAAGTTTCCCAAAAATAAGGTTGTTTCCAATAAAGTAAAGCTTGCGGAATTCCTATTTTCATAAGTAAATTGTTTTTAAAAAAGGGTCCCCTGTTTTGATATGGTTTTTTGCTCGCCCTTTGAAAAAATTCTGATTTTTCCATAAACCCCATCATAGCCCGGTTCGATATTGACTCTTCCCTCTCTCACTCTGACGATACCTTCAGCAATTTCTGGCAGAGTAGCTGCCTCTAAATCTTGACGGGAAGCTTCAAGTAAAACCTTAAATTCGTTTCCAAATTTTTCAATTAGACGATTATATTCTTCATTAACTTGCTTTGCCCCGGAAAGCAAGCCCAAAGCATCGGCAATTATTTCAACTAAAGGAACCAAGCTTTTAAACGGGATAAAAGTCGCTGGTTTAAAACCCACTGGTCGATCAGCCAGTTCCTCAACCCTGTTTAAAACCCCAATAGTCAGAGGCCTTCCGCAGTTGGGACAGATATTGTTATATTTTTTCGACTCCTGAGGAGATAGGGAGATTCCGCAAATTCTGTGCCCATCATAATGATATTTACCTTCTTCTGGAAAAAATTCAACAGTATAAAGAAATTTGAGGGGATTTTTTGACTTTATTGCTTCAATAATTGTGGAGTAAGAAATTTCGGTATCAAACACATTAGATTCTCGGCCGATTCGGGAAGGACTATGACTATCACTATTGCTTATTAAGGTAATTTTATCCAGGACCGAAAGCCGCCAATTCATTGCCGGGTTACTGCTTAAACCTGTTTCGCCGGCAAAAATATATTTTGTATATTCCTCAAAACATTCCTCAATTGAATCAAAGCCGGACTTAGAGCCGAACAATGAAAACCAGGGAGTCCAAATATGCCCGGGGACAATTAAACAGTCCTGAGAAATATTTAAAACAATTTTTGAAAGCTCTTTGGCGTCCAAGCCCAAAATTGGTCTTCCGTCTGCTTTTAGATTGCCAATCCAACCTAAATGAACATTAATTTTATCACAAATTTCAAAAGAAGGAGAAAATAATATAATGTGGATTTTCCGAACCATCCCCTCTTTAGAATAAATACAGCTTACCTCAGCAGTTAAAAGAAATCGAGTTTCGCTGTTGCTGTTTTTTAATTTAAAAAGGCCCGCCTCCGCGGGTTCTAATTTCTCTTTTAAATTTTTCAACCATTCGGGATGGGTGAAATCTCCTGTTCCTAAAATTTTAATTCCCTTTATTTTAGCCCAGCTATCAAGATTCTCTAAGTCCATCTGGGGAGAAGTCGCCCGAGAATATTTCGAATGTAAATGAAAATCAGCAATAAATTTCATTTTTTGCGAGTTATTTCTTCAAAATTTTTTCCTCTATCAATCCAAAACCGGCCAAAATTACTATTACTAAAATGGTTGCTATGATGGCAAGAAAATAAAAATTAGCACCGACTGCTAATCCAATAGCGGCGGCGGTCCATAATCCGGCAGCGGTTGTCAATCCTTCAATGTGAAATTCTCCTCTAACGATAGCTCCAGCTCCTATAAAACCCATTCCAAGGGCTATTGCCATAATTATTATAGAAGGATCAAAATTATTAATTGATTCAGCGAGAGAGAAAGCAGTTATTGTAAAAAGGCAAGCCCCTAATGTTACTAAGCTATAAGTTTGAAGTCCCGCTCCTTTTCTTTTTATTTCTCTTTCTAAACCGATTAAACTGCCTAAAAAAGCAGCTAAAAGCAGCTGACAAACAATTTGAATTTGGAGAGTCATAAAAAATTAAATTTTGTATACTTTGTAGCCCTCCCTAACCTTTTGGCCTATCTTTAATCCAACTGAATCGCCTGATTTCGCTTCTTTTACTTTTTCATGTTCAATTTCCATTGAGTCCACGGTTTGATTAAAATCAGTTGCTCCTCCAACAATTCTAATGGTATCGCCAACTTTTAAAGTATCTGATAAATCAATTATTGCCACTTCAATTTTCGAAAAAAAGTGAGCAATCTTACCAATTAATTTCCCTTCTTCGGGTGTTTCATTGGGCATAAGTTTATAAAAAAGATTAAAATTATTATTTTAATATTTTACTATTTCGACCTTTTTCTCTCTTTATTGCTTGAATTAACTTTCTAACCAGTTTTTTAGGGTCTTTTTCATAAATTATTTTTTTTACTCCCCGATAGGGACCGGCAGCAATCATTCTTATTTTATCAGCTGTTCCACCTGAACCCTCTAAAACCCCAATTAGTTTTTGAACTTCAAAGGCAGTAGCAAACTCATGCAAAGTGCCTATTCTGCCGCAGATAATAATTACCCCATCGGCAGATTTTGTCATCATTAAATTTCTGCCAGCATAATCTGCTCCGGTATAAATTATAGTATCGAAGGCATCCAAAGGCAGTTTATATTTTTTCAAGTGAGCGGCCTCTGAAACTGCCGGAGAAAATCCTATACTAAAGCCACCAGCCTCCTTGCACCCTTGAGCGACTAAATAAGGAGCTCCCGTTGTGGCGCCGGTAACTAAATTGCAGTTTTGACGAGCAATTTCTTTACCAAGCTCTTTAGATAGTTTTCTAATGTTTTTACAGCAATGACTAATTTGAGCGGCTCCCGAAACAACGATTTCGAATTTATCTTTCTTCATAGATATATTTTAACAAACTAAAAAGGGGAAAGCAAAGTTTCCCATTTTTCCCCGTTAGAAAACTATAAACATAAACCTGCTTTAAAATTATTTCAACTAAAAACCGCTAGAGGATTTCTCTAGCGGGGTTTAGTGAGGGGGCTCAGTCTTAACAAAATCGGATTAACTAAGCTCTCTGGGTTTGGACATAGCCAGGCAATTGCTTTAACCTCCTTCGTTAAGTACCGTGTCCTTAGAGCAAAAATACTCGCACCCCCTCGATTTAGATAATAACGAAGTACGAATTCCTGTCAAGAGCATTCTTATTTATATTTTTTAAACCAATTTACGGTTTTGTTTACCAATTTTTGTTGGGAATAATAATCTTCAAACTTATGATTAGCTTTTGGAATGGAAAACAATTTTATATTTTTGTAATCTTTAACTAATTTTTTAGAAAAATCAAAAGGGACCGCCTCATCTTTTTCCCCATGAATTATTAAAATGGGTACTTTAATTTGTGGAAGAAATTCGGAATAGTTTTTCTTTTCGTTCTCTTTTAAAAAAATTGCGCCAATCTTATCTTCTTTTACAATGAGATATCCTTTTTCCCCCCATTTTTTAAAATTAGTTTTTGTACGCCAAGCAGAGAATAATTTTTCTTCATTTAAAGCCGGTGCCCAAAACACTATAGCCCTTACTGGAAAATTATTCTGAATAATGTAATTAACACAAACTGCGGCACCTAGGCTGTTCCCGAGAAATGATATTTTGTTTTTGTCTACATTTTTTTGTTTTAAAAAATATTTTACGACCGAATCCAAATCGGAAACTTCTTTTTTTACATTCATTTTTTCAAAATCTCCTTCTGAATCACCACATCCTTCAAAGTCGAAGCGAAAAGACGCAATACCAGCTTTTTCTAAAGCCCTGGCTAATCTCACATATTTTCTCCTCGTTTTTGTTCCTCCGAAACCGTGGCAAAAGATAACTAAAGGAAATTTTTTCTTTCCCTTAGGAAAATGTAATATTCCTATTAACTGTTTCCTGTTTTTATTTTTAATAATGACTGGTGTCTCCATAATTTGTGTCCCCACTCCGAATCGAACCCCGCACCAGAGTAAACTTGGTACGAGGTAAACTCCGATTTCAATTTATGGGATGCGCGGCACCTGCCCCGTACTAAATTTGTTGTGTGTCCCCGGACTGATTCGAACAGTCAATCTTCTCCTCCGGAGGGAGACGTTCTATCCAATTGAACTACGGGGACAAATTTTAGTACGGGGTCCGTTAAGCTATGGGGGCAATTTTTTGGGCGACTAAATAAATATTTTTTCGGTTCCCTTTTTGATTTTTTATAATTCCCATCTTTTTAATTTTAAATCCCGCTTCCATTGCTAATTTTTCTAATTCTTTTCGGGAAAAACAGTGATAATATCTCTGTGCTTTCCTACCCCAAGGTTCAAAAACATCATTCCAGTCTAATTTTGATTTCATTATTAATTTCAAAATCGTATACTTGATTAAAAAATAGAATTCTTTCAGTTCGTGAAATTTCCAAACAGTCAAAATTAAAAGCCCGTTATTTTTTAAAACCCTTCTTATTTCCTTTAATGACTGAGTTCTCAACTCTGTTGAAGGAATATGGTGCAAAACAGCAATACTATAGACTCTATCAAAAAAATTATCTGAAAATGGTATATTTAAAGCATCTCCTAATTGAAATTTTGCTTCGGGATACTTTTCTTTTGCTATGTTTATCAATCGTTCAGAATTATCTATTCCCGAATAATTAATTTTTTTTGCTTTAAAAACGGGGTAATATCTGCCGTTGCCGCATCCTAAATCTAAAACTCTCATTTCTTTAGATAAATAGTTGTCGAACAAAAACTTCGTTTCTTCCCAAATATTCTCCCGTTTATTTGAAAAATCTTCGGCAATTAAATTATAATCTTCTTTGGTTTTCTTTAATAAATATTCGGCGTATTCTCTGTCCATGATTAAAAAAAATATAATTATAGATTTAATTAAGAGCCGAATAAAAAATCAGGCTGATTTGGCTTTCTTTAAGAGAATGGTGGCAAAAAAATATAAAATTTCTTGTCCGAGCAATATTGAACTATTAAAAGCTTATCATGAATTGCTTAAAAATAAAAGTATTAAAAATAATGAAAAAGCTGAAAATTTACTTAAAACTCGGCCGATTCGTTCGCTTTCGGGTATCGTTAATATTTCGGTTTTAACAAAGCCTTATCCCTGTCCGGGAAAATGTCTCTACTGCCCAATTGAAAAAGGTATCCCAAAAAGTTATGTTTCGGGAGAACCAGCCGTAGAAAGAGCAAAAAAGTTAAATTATGACCCTTATTTACAGGTTCAAAAAAGAATAGAAATGCTGAAAAATGAAGGCCACCCTACAGACAAAATTGAATTAAGAATAGTGGGAGGAACCTGGAGTTACTATCTTAAAAAATATCAAACCTGGTTTGTAAAAAGGTGTTTTGACGCTTGCAACAAAACAATAAGAAAAGACCTGAAAGAAGCTCAAAAGTCAAACGAAAAAGCAAACTGTCGGATTGTCGGTCTATCTGTCGAAACCAGACCTGATTTTATTAACAAAAATGAGATTAACAGATTAAGAGAGTTAGGCGTGACAATGGTTGAACTCGGAGTTCAAAATATTTATGATGATGTTTTAAAGTTAAATTTAAGAGGGCACGGAGTAAAAGAAACAATTTTTGCTACCAAACTTTTAAAAGAGGCGGGGTTTAAAGTTTTATATCAAATGATGCCAAATTTACCCGGTTCTAGCTTAAAGGTCGCTGAGGCGAATTCTCTTCTTCCGCCTCGCGCCGCTTTGCGGCGCTCAGCAAGAGACGAAAAAATGTTTGAAGAATTATTCAGAAATCCTGATTTTCAGCCGGATTTATTAAAAATTTATCCCTGCGCCATTTTGAAAGAAGCTCCTCTTTATAAATTATATAAATCGGGAGAATATAAACCCTACACGCAATCACAATTAATAAATTTAATCAAAGCAATTAAAAAGAAAATCCCTTATTATGTAAGAATCCAACGGATTACCAGAGACATCCCTTCAAAAAGTATTATTGCAGGCCCTGCAAAAATTTCTAATTTGCGTCAGATATTGCTTGAAAAAATGAAGAAAGAAAACTGGAGATGCCGCTGTATTAGATGCCGAGAGATAAGAGAAAAATACAATCCAAAAGAAAAAATTTATTTATTTAGAGAAGATTACGACGCCTCGGAGGGAAAAGAAATATTTTTAAGTTTTGAAAATAAACAGAGAACAAAACTTTATAGCTTACTTCGTCTTCGGATTACTTCCCTCGGCCGTAGCCCCTCGGTCGTAACCTTACGAGTGAGACCTACGGGCGAGGCCCAAAATACAGCAATTGTCCGCGAACTTCACACCTACGGCCAGCAACTCTCTTTTATATATCGATTTACGAAATCGATAATTTCGCCGCAGCATAAAGGACTGGGGAAAAAGTTAATTAAAGAAGCAGAGAAAATCACTAAAAAAGAATTCAAATTGAATAAAATTACCGTAATTTCAGCTGTTGGAACAAGAGGTTATTTCCGCAGATTAGGATATAAATTAGAAAATACTTATATGGTTAAGAAAATTTAAAATTTTTTAATCGTTTAAAATCTTTTTCTAAAATTTTCTTAATTTTTGGGAATCTTAATCCTGCAGCCGGATGATAAGTAATGAAGTATTTTTTATTCTCTTTTTTAATCCATTTTCCTCTAAAATCTTTTAATTTCAATTTTGGAAAAAATATTGAAAACGCAACTCCACCAAATAGAATGAATGTTTTCGGGTTGATAATTTCAATTTGCTTTTTTAAATAAGGCAAACACGCTTCGATTTCTTTTTTAGTCGGTTTTCGATTTTTGGGAGGAAAACACTTTATTGGCGAAGTTATAAAAATCCTTTCTCTTTTAATTTTTGCGGTTTCTAAAAGTTGATTCAAAAACCGACCGGCTCTTCCTATAAAAGGTTTACCGGTTTTATCTTCTTCAGCTCCCGGTGCCTGGCCTAAAAACATAATTTTATCGTTTACTGACCCTTCTCCGGGAACAACATTATTTCTAGTTTTCCACAAGGGACATCTTTTACATTTTTTAATCTGTTGATTTATTTTTTCAAGCTTTCCCATTTAATTTTTAAATGTTATTATGATTAAAGAATAATAAAAAAGGTCGATTTTTCTAATTAATAAAATAAATTTAATTCGAGTATGGAATTTTTAACCGGATTTTTAATTTTTGTTGTTTTTGTAGTTCTGTTTGGTCTACGTCTTATTAATCAATATGAAAGAGGAGTTGTGTTAAGACTAGGGAAATATCATAGCACGCATCAGCCGGGACTTAATTGGATTATACCTATCATTGATAGAATGATAAAGGTTGATATAAGGATAACAACCATGGACGTTCCCAGGCAGGAAGCAATAACAAAAGACAATGTGCCGGTGGGAATAAATGCTGTAGTTTATTTTAAAGTGGAAAGGGCAGAAGATGCTATTTTAAAGGTTGAGAACTATTCCTATGCGGTTTCACAATATGCTCTAGCCGCCTTGAGAGATATTATAGGCGGGGTGGAGCTTGATACATTATTAACTGAGAGGGAAAGAATAGCCGCTGATATAAAAAAGATGGTTGATATTGAAACCAATGTTTGGGGAATTGACGTTACGGCAATTAAAATCCAAGATATCGAATTGCCGGCAGCAATGAAAAGAGCGATGGCCGCTCAGGCTGAAACAGAAAGAGAAAGAAGAGCAATAATTATTAAAGCTGAAGGAGAGGTAAAAGCAGCTGAAAATTTGCAAAAAGCAGCGGAAATGCTCAGTGCTGTCCCGGGTGGTTTATCCTTAAGAACCCTTGAGACAATTGACAAATTGCAACCCGATCCATCTAAAACGATAGTGTTTGCCTTGCCAGTAGAAATTTTTGATGGTTTAAAATCTCTAACTGAAGCAAGAAAAAAGAAAGAAAAGGAGTAAACGTTAAAAAGGTAACTATCTAATTTCTTTTAAAAACTCTTCGGCTAGATTCGCCGTCTCGCCGGTGCTCTGATAAAAAGCTTTCCAAACGACAACAATGTCGGCACCGTTTAGTATGGCTCGCTGAACTTCATCAATGGTATCACCGCCGGCTACAGAAACCAAAACATCTAAATTGTTTTTAATCTGATTTATTTGATAAAAAGGAATCTGTTTTTCTCTTGAAAATTCAGTTTCATCTACCCCCCGATGTAAAATTACAACATCGGGAGGATTTTTCAATTCTTTCAAAACACTAACCGCATCTTCGACATTCATCATATCAATCATTGAATCAATCCTCATTTTTTTACATTCTTCAATAAATCTGTCAATTGTTTCAACGGGAGCCACGCCAAGACAAGTAACAGCTTGGGCTCCGGCCCCGGCAGCCATTTGGACATCACGCAATGCCAAATCGGCGCATTTTGTATCTGCTACAAGATAAGTCTTCCGGGGAACCACTGACCTTATTCCTGAAATAGCTGCCCTGCCATATATTTTTATTAAAGGAGTACCTGCTTCAATCAAAATCCTATCAGAAAATGGCAAATGAGTGATAATCTCTTTTGCCTCATAGGGATTGCTGTTTAATGCAATCTGAAGATATTTTTGTCTCTCTTTTAGAATCATTGTTTTACTTTGTTTCCTCTAAAAATTTATTAGCTACTGCGGTAATTTTTTCTGGAGTTTCGTTAAATAGCCTCCAAACCACTATAATGTCAGCTCCATTAAAAGCGCCCCTTATAACCTCGTTAATTGTTTCCCCTCCGGCTACGGCAATCAAAATATTATCGTAGGTGCTTTTTATTCTTTCTATTTCGTGGTAAGGAATTTCTTTTTCTTTATTTTCTTCGCCTTCGTCAACGCCCCGATGCAACATCACTATTGTGGGAGGCTTTCTGAGCTTGCTCAAAACCTCGAATGGATATTCAACGTTCATCATGTCAAGCATGGAATCAATTTCAATTTCTTCACATCTTTTTATAAACTGATTTATAGTTTCTGTGGGTGCAAGCCCTAAACAGGTTGCAGCCGACGTTCCAGCCGAAGCAGCCGCCTCAACCTCGGTAAAAGCCCTGTCCATACATTTAAGATCGGCGATAATGTAGGGATTAAAAGTAGCCTCTTTGATTTCTTCAGCCCTTCCTCTTTTTATTTTTTTCTTTTCTGTTGATTTTAATAATAATTCTATCAAAGGAGAATTTAATTTGAAGAGAGAATTAATGTTTTGTAAATGAAAAGGTTGCGCCTGAGGCGCGCCAGAAATATAACCAAAAATTCTTTGTCCCCAAAAAGATTTTATTTCTCCAATTGCCCGAGCCCCGTAAGTCTTAATCAGGGGATATCCAGCTTCAATAATAATTCGGTCGGATAGGGGCAGAGAACCAATCATCGCCGCTATTTCCTCCAAAGTACGATTAAAAGCAATTTGGAGGTATTTTTTTCTTCTGTCTAACATAGACTGAGTTTAATATAACAACCTTTTTAATTCTTTAACCTTATCTTTTCTCTCCCAGGTAAATTCCGGCTCTTCCCTGCCAAAATGTCCATAGCAGGCGGTTTTCCGATAAATAGGCCTTAAGAGATTTAATTGTCTGATTGTTCCACCTGGTGATAAATCAAAAATTTTGGGGATAATCCTAATTAATTTTGTTTCCGAAATTTTCCCCGTCCCAAAAGTATCTACGTTTATCTCAATGGGCCTGGTTCCGCCAATAACATAGGCCAATTGAACCTGACATTTCTCGGCCATATTTGCAGCCACAATATTTTTAGCGATATAGCGAGCCATATAGGCGCCCGACCTGTCAACTTTGGTTGGATCCTTGCCAGAAAAACTGCCCCCGCCGATTGGAACTAATCCTCCATAAGCATCAACAACATTTTTTCTACCGGTCATTCCGGTATCGGAAGCCGGCCCTCCGATAACAAAACGGCCGGTATTATTAATATAAAACTTCGTTCTTCTGTCTAAAAATTTTCCACAAACTGGAATTATTACCTTTTTAATAATGTCCTTTCTAATCTGGGGTAAAGAGATATCGGGGTCATGCTGGGCAGCAATCACTACATTATCTAATCTTTTTACAATCCCATTTTGATATTCAATGGTAACCTGGGATTTTCCATCCGGCCTTAAATAAGGCAAAATTTTATTTTTTCTGACTTCAGCTAACTTCATTACTAATTTATGAGCCAGCATTACCGGCAAAGGCATCAGTTCGGTGGTTTCTTTGCAGGCATACCCAATTGAAAAACCTTGGTCTCCGGCTCCTTGTTTTTCTGTCGCCGTTTTTCTTATCCCCCTGGCAATATCGGGAGATTGTTCAGAAATTGTGTTTAATACCGCTACTGCTTGACAATCAAAACCGTATTCGGGCTTTATGTAGCCGATATCTTGAATCACTTTTCTGACTAAATTATTCGTATTGACCCAGGTTTTGGTGGTTATTTCTCCCCCAACAATTACGTAACCCTTGCTGATAAAAACTTCGCAGGCCACTCTTGAATATTTATCATCTTTTATTATTGCGTCTAAGATTGCGTCGGCAATCTGATCGGCTATTTTATCCGGATGACCCGGACAAACTGATTCTGATGTGATTAAATTTTTTTTCATATATTTTTATTAAGCTCAAATAGTTTTAGTTAATCTTCTCTGGGCTTCGACTTTTTCACGTATTGATACTTGGCTCTTTAAAATACCTTTATTAATTATTTCTAAAGTTTTAGCGTATGTTTCTCGATCTACCGGATAGGGAGTGCCGTCTTTTCCTCCAACAGAAAAAGTATATCTGGCCGGGTCTTCGTAAGAAGGTTTGGCGCCGTAAATTATCTCTGCCACCAAAGATAAGGCTCTGACTGTCTTTGGCCCTATTCCTTTTAAAGACAATAATGCTTCAAAATCTTCGGGGTCTTTTTCTTTGGTGGAAAAAATGGTTTTTTCCAATCTTTTTAAATCAAATTTTTCTTCCACCACCGGATGCCAGTAAAATTCTTTATCCTGAAGCGAGATTTCGGTAAGGTTTTTTTCTTTTTTGGCCTGGATCAAATCTAAATCTTTTAAAAAGGTTTTTGGGGTTTCTTTGGCTAGTTCCAAAGAAACAACCCGGTTGTCTTCACTTTTTTTAGCTGTCAAATTTAATGGTTTTCCTTTTAGTTCCGAAATAATTCCCGAATGAGGTTCTTCAATAAAATCTTTTTTACCCCGAGTATGCCGAAGCACTGAAGAAAGCCAGTGGTAGCGCCTGGCTGTTTGGTTTTCGGTATTCATTCCCTGTTGAACCACCGCCCAATTGCCGGATGCGGTAAAAATAAAATTATGCTGATAAATCTGGTAGCCGGCCTGAATTAAAGAGGAATCAACTTTAGCTGCCATTTTTGAGGCATAAATTAAATTCGGGGCAAAAGAAAACTGCCGAGAGATACCATAAGCTTCAATTTCTTTTGGCGTCTCTCTTGATGTTCTTTTCCCTCCGCAAACATATATACCTAATCTATCTTGAATTTCAAAAAGACCAGCTTTAAGAGCACCGAGGGTAATAGCGGTGGTCCCCGACGAATTCCAATCCATACCAACTACACAACTTAAACTTTGAAACCAAACTGGGTCACTGAGTCGTTTTAAAAACTCTTCTGGACCGAATTCATCAATAAGCGCTATTGTGATTCCTCTCGTTAATTTTTTTATCCTTTCAAACAACCACCGCGGACATCTCCCGTAATCAAGCGGTAATGTAGCAATTCCTGTTCTCATACATTTTATTTTATCAAAAAACTGGCCCTTCAGCCAGTTAAAACAGGTATTTTATTGGTTTTATATTCTTTTAACTCTGATTAACCCCGAACAGGGAATAATTTCAATTGCCGAAGCTTCAGCCGAGGCGTGAGAAGAGCGAAGCTCTGCGAGCCCCTTTTTTTCTAATTCGTCTAAAAATAGATTTACCCCCAAAGAATCGGAAGACATATGTCCGGCAATAACGACATTAACATTTGCGGCTTCGGCTTCTTTTTTTGATTCTTCCCCCATATGCATCCCAACTATTGTTCCAATGCCTGCTATTGCCATTTTTTCATATATTTTAGGAGAAGGTTCTGTTCCTCCCGTCATCTCCGTCAAAACAATTCTGCCACATTTTCTTTCTTGGTCTCCAACAAAAATTTTGGGACCCGCTCCAAATTTTATCGCTTCCTTATATTCTGGAATTTCTTTTAATAATTTCATTAAATTTTCGATTCTTTCCAATTTTTCATTCTCAATTTTATCCTTTAGAAATTTAGCTGCTAAATTATCACAGGCGGTGTGCAGACATATTAAATTAAATCCTAAAATTTTAGCTGCGTCTACTGTTCTTTGATGATTTTCTTTATTTATTCCTCTTGCCACTTCAGAAATTCTTTCTTTCATTAAGCCCTCAGCGACATTAATAGGTACTCCGTACTGGTTCAAAATATCGCATTGCATTTCCATTACTTCAGACAAATTAGCAAGGGCTTTTCCTAAGGGATGGTGTGAAATTATTAAATCTATTCCGCCAATTTCTTTTGCTAATAAAATTTCAGCGGGCTCAACGTCAATTCCAACTAAAATTCTTTTTATTTCTCCATCTTGACTGATATTTAAAATTCTTGAATCTAAATAAGGGTTCCCTAAAGATTCTAAATCAAATTCCTCTTTTTCCTCTTTTGGTAATTGCCCATATTTTTCTCTTTTTCTTTTCAAAAACTTTTCAATCGTTTCTCTACCCCGAAAATCAGCTTCAATTCCTTTATTTATTGCTAAGTTGTAAATTTCTTTTATTTGCATATTGCTTTTGACATAGTTCTTCGATTAATTTTTCCTGTTCTTTTACATCCAAAATTTCCCGGCGAATCCGAGTTTTTTCCTTGCGAATATATTTCCTCAAACCCTTGGGAATTCTTTTCTTTTTCATTATGATATTTAAGCAATTCTAACATTTTACTCTCCTTTAATTACTGCTAAGGGAATTAATCTTGCCACCTTTTTTGATAAGCCAGCATTATGAACCACCTCTACCACTTCATCAATGTTTTTATAAGCCATTGGTGCCTCTTCGGCAATTCCTCTTGGAGACCAACACTTAACAATAATACCTTTTGATTTTAATTTATTTACCACTTCTTGTCCAGAGAGGCGTCTTATTGCTTCGTGCCGCGACATTGTTCTGCCTGCGCCGTGACAGGTTGAATAAAAAGCCTCCTCTCCTTCTTTTTGGCCAACTAAAACATAAGAAGCAGTCCCCATGCTTCCTGGAATTAAAACCGGCTGTCCAACCTCGCGATATTTTTCTGGAATTTCTGAATGTCCTGGCGGGAAAGCTCTAGTTGCTCCCTTTCGATGAACCGCCACTTCAGTTTCTTTCCCATCTATTAAATATTTCTCTTTTTTAATAATATTATGGGCAACATCATACAATACTACCAAAGACGAAGCTTTCTCTCCCAAAACTGATTTCCAGGCTTTTCTGATAAGATGGGCAATCATTTGGCGATTAGCCCAAGCGTAATTTGCCCCACAAGCTGAAGCTGATAGACCTCTTTGCCCTTCCGGAGAATTAAACGGCACGCAGGCAAATTCCCTGTCGGGCACATTTATTTTGTATTTTCCCATTAATCCCATAAATTCCCGAATATAATCGGTGGCAACCTGATGGCCTAATCCCCGAGAACCAGTATGAATCATAATTACGATTTGATTTTCAAATAAACCAAAAATTTCAGCTGTTTTTTGATCATAAATTTCTTCCACTTTTTGAACTTCCAGGAAATGGTTGCCCGAGCCGAGAGTCCCAACTTGGTCTCTGCCGCGGTTTTTGGCATAAGAAGAAACATTTGTCGCATCGGCATACTCTAAACAACCTCCTGCTTCGCAGTTTTCAACATCTTCTTTTCCGCCGTAACCTTTTTCAACTAAATATTTTGCGCCACCTTCCAAAATTTTATCAAGGAAAGAAATATCCAACTTCACTTGTCTGCCCTTTCCTAAACCCGAAGGAACTTCTTTTTGAATTTCGGTAGTTAAATTTTCTAAATATGGCTTTAAATCTTTTTCAGAATATTCCGATTTTAATAATTTCATCCCGCAATTCACGTCGTAGCCCTGCATTCCGGGTGAAATAATACCGTCGGAAACCCTAATGGCGGCAACGCCGCCTATTGGCGAAGAGTATCCTTCGTGAATGTCCGGCATAGCCAAGCCGTATTTTTGGATACCCGGCAAGCAGGTCAAATTAATTAACTGATCTAAAGATCTGTCCCGAAAAACATCTTCTAACATCTTTTCAGAAACATAAATGCGCGCCGGTACCCGCATATCTTGTCTGAAAGTTCGTGGAATTTCCCAAAGCCAGTCGTTTATCTTTTTAAAATTTTGTTTTGAAATCATATATCAAATAAAACTATCGCCTCCCAACTCCCGTCCTTTGGTCGAAGAACGTTTGTTTTTCTCCCCCCTTTGCTTCGCTCAGGTCTTTGATTAATCTCTAAATCATGGTGGGTTACCGCTTTAATGTCTTCACCAAATCTTTCTATTTTTTGACCTAAAAGTTCGGCTTCTAGCTCAGTGTCGGAAAACCTTTTGAAATTAACGTCTGAATAAATTTCTTTATTAACCTGATTTAAATATAAAACCTCACTTAAGAAATCAACCAATAAAGAGAGGAAGTCAAGAGACTTGATTTCAATTTCTCTTTTTATCTTTTCTTTACTCTTAATTTCCGGTTTCTGGCTCTCACCCATTCCTAAAAACATATTCTGGAATAGTTCTTCTTTCGTTTTCCCAAAAGCTCTGATTTTTAAATCGGCTCTATGTTCAAGAATTTCAAATTTTTTCATCTTTTTAATTTTTTGAATTCTTCTCTTATAACTTTGCGTTCGTCCCAGGGATTTTTTTTACCGCCCTCAATACAAATCCAAGGCTCGCAGCCCTTGCCAGTAGAAACTACAATATCTCCCAGTCGGGCGATTCTTAAGGCCTCTCTGATTGCTTCTCTTCTGTCTAATATCTTCTTTGCACTTTCATTAGTACCGGCTGAGACTTGATTTATAATTTCTATCGGATCTTCATCATAGGGGTCCTCATTAGTAATTATAATTTCATCACAATGTCTGGCAGCAATTTCGCCCAGCACCTTTCTTTTCCACTTATCTCTTCCCCCACCACAAGCCCCCAAAACGCATATCATTCGCCCATTTTCGGGCTTTAGCGTTTGATAAACCTTTTCCAAGGCGTTAGGGGTAAAAGCATAATCAACAAAAACCTTAAAAGGTTGAGAAATTACTTCTTCCATTCTCCCGGGGATTCCTTCTATTTTTTCAACAGCTCTTTTACAAATATCTAAACTAACTCCTTGGGATAAACCAACGCAGGTCGCGGCCAGAGCATTGTAAACGTTAAATTCGCCAAGTAATTTAAGATTAAATCGAATATCGCTATTTTTAACATTGCCGCTATCCAAACCATAAGTATATTTTTTTTCTGCAGGAAAATTCAAGAAATGCTCGGCATTTTTATCTTCAACATTTATAATATGATTTTTTTTAGTCGCTTCAAAAAGTTTGCCTTTGGCTTTTCTATAATTTTCAAAACCCTTATGAGCTTCAATATGCTCTGGAGTCAAATTGGTAAATACGGCCGTATCAAAATCAATAAATTGATGACGATGTTGTTTTATTCCTTCTGAAGTCACTTCTAAAACTGCATATTGGCAACCAGCGTTTACTGCTTGTCTTAAAAATTTCTGGATTTTAAAGCGTCCGGGCATGGTCATTTTCAATTTATTCGACCACTCTTTCTCTTCAATTTTGAAATAAATTGAAGATAAAGCAGCCACTTTAAAGCCGGCTACTTCCAAGATTCTAGTTGCCATATTTACTACTGTTGTCTTGCCATTAGTGCCGGTCACGCCGATTATTTTTAATTTCTTGGAAGGAAATCGATAAATAACTGCTCCCAAAAAAGCCAATCCTAAATGATACCAATTTAATAGAAAGTCGGGAATAAATTTTTTAATTAAATCCTTCATCAATTTTATTCTAACTTAAACTTGAAAAAAGAGAAAATTTGAGCCAAAATTAATCTATTATGTTCGAAATAGTTTCAGATTTTAAACCAACTGGTGACCAGCCTCAGGCGATTGAAAAATTAGTCAAAAATTTAAAAACTGGCGTTAGAAATCAGGTTCTTTTAGGGGTGACGGGCTCTGGAAAAACCTTTACCGTGGCAAAAGTTATTGAAAAAATTCAGAAACCAGTTTTAATTATTTCCCACAACAAAACCTTGGCTGCCCAATTATATCAGGAATTCAAGGAATTCTTTCCAGAAAACGGAGTTCATTATTTTGTTTCTTATTATGATTATTATCAACCAGAGGCCTATATTCCTCAAACCGACACCTATATTGAAAAAGATGCCAAAATCAACGAAGAGATTGACAGATTAAGACATGCCGCCACTCAGGACGTATTAAACAGGAAGGATGTAATTGTTGTAGCTTCGGTTTCTTGTATTTACAATATTGGTTCACCAGAAGACTATCAAAAAGTTTCTTTAGAGATTAAATCGGGTCAGAAAATTAAAAGAAGGGATTTTATATCGCACTTAACCTCTCTTCAATACCAAAGAAATGACATTGATTCCAAGCCAGGAAACTTCAGGGTTAGAGGAAATATAATTGATATTTATTTAGTCACAGGAAAAGAAATTTTAAGAGTTGAATTTCTTGGCGACGAAATTGATAAAATCTCAACGGCTAAAGATTATTTAAACCCTAAATTTATAATTTACAATCAGCAATTTAAAATCTATCCTGCTCACTTCTGGGTTACCCCTCAAGAAAAGATAAAAATTGCCATTGAAAATATAAAACTGGAACTGGAGGAAAGATTAAGAAAGTTAAGAAAGAGAAAAAAATTATTAGAAGCCCAACGGCTTGAACAAAGAACGAACTACGATTTGGAAATGTTAAGGGAGACGGGTTATTGTCATGGAGTTGAAAATTATTCCAGACATTTAGAGTTTAGAAAACCAGGAGTGGCCCCCCATACTTTAATTGACTATTTTTCAAGCGATTTTTTGGTCTTTATTGATGAATCTCATATGACCTTATCTCAAATAAGGGCAATGGCAATCCAAGACAAAATAAGAAAAAAAACATTAATTGAATATGGATTTAGACTCCCTTCGGCAATTGATAACCGACCCTTAACCTTTGAAGAATTTATTCAGAGAGCTCCGCAGCTTGTTTATGTTTCAGCAACACCCAATGAATATGAACAGAAAAAAAGTGGTAAAAAATTTATTGTTGAACAGTTAATTAGACCAACTGGCCTTTTAGAGCCAGCCATTGAGATAAGGCCAATTAGAAACCAAGTTAATGACCTAATTCAAGAAATTAAAAAAGCGATAGGAAAAAACCAAAAAATTTTAGTTTTAACTTTAACTAAAAAATTAGCTGAAGCATTGTCTGATTATTTGGCTGAAAAAGGAATTAAAACCCAATGGCTTCATTCGGAAGTAAAAACCTTAGAAAGACCTCAAATTTTAAAAGATTTAAGAGAGGGAAAATATGACGTTCTGGTTGGAATAAACCTTTTAAGAGAGGGACTGGACTTGCCCGAAATAGCCCTGGTTGCTATTTTAGATGCCGACAAGGAAGGATTTTTAAGGTCAGAAGCTACACTTATTCAAACGATGGGAAGAGCGGCAAGACATCAAGAAGGGCATGTGATTTTATATGCTGATAAAATTACTGAATCAATGAAAAGAGCAATTAATGAAGTGGAGAGAAGACGAGAAATCCAAAAAAAATATAATATAATTCACAAGATTACACCCAAACAAATTGTAAAGCCAATAAGAGAGTGGCCGTTTTCTTTAAGGGAAAAAGAGATATCTTTTGAATTCTGGATGATTCGCGATAAAAAAATCCTAGAAAAAGAAATGAAAGAGGCAGCTAAAAATTTAGACTTCGAAAGGGCAGCCAAAATTCGCGACTTGATAAAAAAATTAAAATAGTTTAAAATAAAACCATTATGGCTATAACCAAATCTTCAAAAAAAGCTTTAAGGCAGAATCTGAGAAGAATGATCAGGAATATCCCAAAGAAACAAAAAATAAAAAACCTCTTAAAAGAGGTGAAGATTTTAGTTTCCCAGAAAAAAATTGAGGAGGCTAAAAAATTATTGCCTCAGATTTATAAAAGCTTAGATAAGGCGGCTAAAACTAAATTAATAAAGAAAAACACGGCGTCCAGAAAAAAATCGAGGATTTCTAGGTTAATCATCAGATCTCAGTAACCAACAAATCGAGGGCGACATCGGGGTTTATTTTGCCAGTTTTGATACTTAAATCTACCTTAAATATTTTCTGGTAGATTTTTTTTAATTCAGAAGTGGTGAATTTTCTTGCTTGCTCTGTTGTTTTTCTTATTACATAAGGATGCATCCCCAAATCTTCGTTCAGTCCTTGTTCTATTTTATGCGATTTTACCATAAGTAAATTTCGGAATTGAAAATTAATCATTGATAGAAGATAAAGGGGGCTGTCTCCTTTTTCTAAATGTTTATGCAACAACCTTAGGGCTAATTTTTTATTTTTTTGAGCAATGGCATCTATAGTTTTAAAAATATCAGTTTCGATTTTTGGCTTAACTAAAAGTTCAATGTCCTTTACTCCAATTACCCGAGCGTTAGCGAAGGGTGAAGATGAAGCTTTAGTTTCATCGACTCTTTTGCTAAACTTGTAAGTGGCCAGTTTCTCAATTTCGTTTTTCATCTGCCAAAGGTCATTTCCAACAAAGTTAATTAAATTTTCTAAAGCTGGATTTTCTATTTTGGCTCCTAATTTTTCAAATTCATTTTTTATCCATATTTTTAATCTTTCTCCTCCAATGGGTTTGAACTCCTGCGATTTACCGCATCTTTTTAAAGAGTCGAAAAACTTATTTTTTGATATTTCGTTTTCTTCGTAAAAGAGAATTATATCCTCCGTTTCAATGAATTTTTTAATCTCTTTTAAAAATTTATCCTGAAATTCTTTATTTAAGGAAGCATTTTTAAAAACAATTAATTTCTTTTCATCAAACATTGATGTCGAACGAAACTCATCTTGAAAATCTTGATATTCTTTTTCTTTAAGGTTGAAGTATCCCAAATTTAATCCACTTTTATGGATTTTTTTATAGTGTTCAATTATTTCATTTAATTTCAGCCTTAATCTATAAGTGTCAGGCCCGTAAAGAAAGATAATCATGAAATGGCTGGCATTTTGGACAAAAATGAGCCGATCTGCCAGCTAATTTTAATCTTTTAATAATTTTACCACAGCGGCTGCATTTTTCCCCCTCTCGACGATAAACCTTTCGAGCTTTGTCAAAGAATCCCCGACGGCCTTCAATATCCCGAAAATCCGAAATACTTTCTCCTCGCAATTTAATTGCTTTTCTTAAAATTTCTTGAAGGGCGGTATAAATTTCTTTAAGTTCCGTTTCGGTTAATTTTGAAATATCTTTAAGGGGGTGAATTCTTGCTTTCCATAAGATTTCATCTGAATAAATATTGCCAATCCCGGCAATAACCTCTTGGTTCATTAAAATTTGTTTTATTTTTCCTTTTTTTCTTTTAGATATTACTTTTTTAAGTTTCTCAAAGGTAAAATTTTTTTTAAGAGGTTCTGGCCCTAAACTTTTGAACCCTTTTGAATTCTCTAATTCATTTTTATCCCAAATTTCAACTTTGGCAAATTTTCTTAAATCAGATAAAGCCAATTGTCTATTATTGTCTAAGAAAAAAATTAAATGTAAAAATCGGTTCATCGGGTCATCTGATATGGGACCGGGGATTGACGACTTCCATACTCCCCCGTCCTGCCGCCATTTTCCTGACAATAAGTGGCCGGTGAGTTTTTGATGAACTAATAAAGCTTTATTTCCCGTAAGGTTGAAAATAATGTTTTTTCCTCTTCTCCAAATTTTTTGAATCTTTTTATTTTTAATTTCTTTTTTAAATTGGTCGAAATCCTTAGGTCTCTTTATTGTCTTGGGAAAATCCGTCCAGACATCAACAAAGGTCCTTCCCAGGACCTTTGCATTTAAACCTCTAACTATTGTTTCAACTTCCGGCAGTTCCGGCATGGTTACTTCAGAATGTTTTTTATTTTTTCGATAATCTCTCCAGGAGTGAAGTGGGCTTTTATTAAATAGTCAACTGCTCCCAATTTTAGCCCTCTTTCAATGTCTTCTTTTTGCCCAAGATTGGAAAGAATGATTACGGGAATTGAAGATATAGCCGGATCTCCTTTCGCCTGAGAAAGTACCTCAAATCCATCAATTCCCGGCAAAATAAGATCGAGTAAAATCAGACCTGGTTTTTCTTCTTTAATTTTTTTTATTCCTTCTTCTCCATCGATCGCTTCAGAGGTTTCGTAGCCCTCTTTAATCAGTTTTTGGGTAATTAATTCTCTAAGGAATTTATCGTCCTCGATGATTAAGATATTTTTTAGCATAATTATTGGAGCTTAAAGCTTGAAATATGAAACCTTAAATGTTTCAAGTTTCAGGATTCATACTCCAGGCTTCTTAATACTAATTGCCGATTAGCTTTATTACTTTTTCAATCACTTCTTGAGGGTCAAACTCAGTTTTGATCAGCCAATCTTTTGCCCCTAATTTCTGGGCATTATCCAATTCCACCGGTTGGCCAGAATTAGAAACAATAATTATGGGAATCTGCTTTAATTTAGGGTCTTTATTCATTTCTTCCATCACCTCAAATCCTCCCATTTTAGGCATAATGATATCCAGTAAAATTAAATCTGGCTTTACTTCTCTCATTGCTTTCAATCCTTCATCTCCATCTCTTGTCACCGAAACTTCGTAACCTTCTCTAGTTAATTTTCTTTGAAGAAGATCAATCATTATTTCTTCATCCTCGATTAGTAAAATTTTTTTCATAAGTTTAATTTATTTATAGAAAATTTTGCTTAAGAGAATATGAATAAAGTGAAAATCCTAGCTAATAAAATTTTCTCCGCCATGTTATTTTATTTTACCCTATAAAAGAAATTTGACAAGTGTTTCGCTTAGCAAGGCACTTAAATACCGCGGGTAGTCAAATTTTTTCTACAGGATTTTAGAACGTTTTTAAAAATTCTGCAAATTCCTCCTTAACGGGAATTGTAAAATAAAAGGTGGTACCCTTCCCTTCTTCAGATTCAAACCAGATTTTGCCACCGTGAGCTTCAATAATATTTTTTGTGATGTAAAGACCCAGGCCAGAGCCCTCTGTTTCCATTCTTAAAACATTGACCCCACGAAAAAATTTGCTGAATATTCTTTTTTGCTGGTCTTCGGGGATTCCGACTCCGGTATCTTGGATTGAAAATTCTATCTCCTTTTTAACGTATTTTAAAGAAATCATCACTTTGCCGCCCGGTGGCGTATATTTCATGGCATTATCTAAAAGATTCTGGATGGCTAATCTCATTTTCTCAATATCCATTACGATTTGAGGTAATTTTTTTTCCGGTTTGTTAAACAAAATTTCAATTTTCTTCTTCTCAAATTCTTCTTTATAAGAGTTTATCACAAATTGAACAATCGGCTCAAAATCAGCCAGGATGGGCCTATAAAGATATCTACCCTCTTCAATTCTGGTAACGTCCAAAAGGTCATTGATTAAATTAATCATTCTTTCATTTGATTGGTATGTTTTCTCAAGAAAATTTTGTTGTTCCGGAGATATTTTCCCCAAATCTCCATCGAGAAACATTCTTAAGGTCCATTTAATTGCCGCGAGGGGCGTCCTTAATTGATG
>CAYHBF010000049.1:0-3905 GCA_964354835.1 uncultured Candidatus Saccharibacteria bacterium | reverse complement strand
TCCGGAAAACCAGGATAAGAAATTTGCGGGCCTCTCGGCACCGCCGACACATTCTCAACCGTAAAAGCAACTTTTCCTTTGTAGGCGTTTTTAATTTTTTTGAGATTCCGAATAACTGCTTCCAAGGTTATTTCTTTTGATTCGTAGATGGTCGACCCGCCACAATGAAATGTAACCAATTGCGCCTTTAAAGTATCAGCGACTCTTAAAGTTTTGAGATATAATTTTACCGTAATTTCTCTAATTTCTTGATGAGGAGAAGCTAAGTTTAAATCTATCCAGGGAGCATGAATGATTATTTCATACTTCTTTAGGTAAGATTTTAAAATCTTTAATTCTAACGGGTTTAAATCTTCTTCAATTGAAACTTCAAGATGATTAACATTTTTTAAAGAGTCAATAAAATTGATTTGCTCTCTTAGTCTGCCTTTGTCTTTTGGCAAATATAAAAAAACTCCTTTTTTGTATTTTTTAGTCCGCATATCTAAATTAAACTTACTCCGAATTTTTTTAAAAGCTGGTTTAAAGCGTTCAGGGGCAGTCCGACTACATTGAAATAATCACCTTTAATTGATTCTATCATTAAAGAACCTTTTCCCTGAATGGCATAAGCGCCGGCTTTATCTAACGTTTCACCGCTAGCAATATACTTTCTAATTAAATTATCATTAAGTTCCATAAATTTTACTTTGGTAATTACCGCATCTTGAAATATCTTTTTTGTTTTGGCATTAATTATTGCCAAACCAGTAATAACTTCGTGTTCTTTCCCGCTCAAATTTTTCAACATCTCTCGCGCCTCTTTCTTATTTTTAGGCTTTCCTAAAATTTTTTTGTTTAATACTACCATTGTGTCGGCGGCAATAATTATTCCCTCAGAAAATTTAGATGCGACACCTAAAGACTTGAGACGCGCTATTCTTTTTGCATTTTGAACGGGGGAAAGATGAGGATTAATTTTTTCTTCAATCTGGCTCGGAATAATCTGAAACTTACAACCTAACATTTTTAACAATTCAATTCTTCTCGGTGACCCCGACGCCAAAATTATTTTCGGTTTTTTATTTTTCATAATAATTTTGGGCGATATTTTTTATAATCTTCCTCAAGTAAATATCGTCCCTGTAAATATAAATTGAAATTATATTTCCGCCAATAGACCTCATTATATCCCGTAGTAATCAATTTTAATTTTAAGCCATTTAATCTTTTTCGCATCTCATTTTTAATTTCCTCCAAATTATTTTCTTTTGATGTTAGAAGCTCTATCTCAATAAACTTTCCTAGTCCTTTTACGTCGTCAAATGAATATTCGAATTTGCCGTCGGTATATTTTTGGCGTACTTTATCTATCACCATCGAATCTGTCAGGTTATTTTTATTTTTCAACTCTTCTATGCTTGAAATAGTAATTTCTTTAAGATTTAACTTTCTGCAAATCTCATTGATAGTATTAATTGAATTTTTAACCAGGGGAAGAGGAAACGAGAATTCACTGCACTCCTCGTGCCGGCTTAATCCGTTTTGATTCTGGAAGGCGTCCAAATTAAATTTAATCTCTAACTTTTTATTATCCCGAATTCTTACGAAGATACCTTTTTTATATAAGTTTCCTTCTTTTGTATCCAAATATACATCAACCATTCTTCCGGCATTAATAAATTTGAGTTTCTTTAAAAACCGTTTAATTTGGTCTTCGTCGAGAATTTGAAATTTTAGCTCTACTTCAATATTATTCATAATCTAATTTTTTCCCCGGCCAAGGGATTTTTTTTTACTTTGATTTCCTTAATTTTTAACATTTTTATTTTCTGAAATTTTTTTTATCCTTTCGGCTTCAGCAGCGACAAGTTCGCCTTTATACTCGCCGCCGTGCGGCGTGGAGCCCTGATAACTTGTTCTTCTTTGGTCTAAGTGTAAATCAAAAATCAAGCTATTATTTTTTATTGTCAAAAAAATATGAAACCTCGGGTAAGCATCGCCTCCAAGAGGATGAACGAAGTTTAATTCTCCAGTCCGTTCATCTTTTCCCCAAAAATGATATTCAATACTTCTCATTAAATTGTAGATATTGTCCTTAAGGGGTCCCTTTACAATAAATTCCATAAATTTAGCAAAAATATAATTTTTATTCTGTTTCTATTGGTTGAAGCTCTATTTTTTCTTTCATTTTATTTATCATCGCCCTTACTAAAATCTCAGTACCATAGGCTTTTGGATGTATCCCATCGGTTCTTCTTACCGGCTGCATCTTGCCAGTTTCATCTGGCAGAAAATCGGAATATTTTCCATTGGAATCTAACAAAAGCTCCCAGGTAGAAAAATAAACGCAATCTGAATATTTCTGGCACTCAGCTTTAAAAATTAGATCCAATTTCGCCATTTTATCTGAAAAACTTTGGCTCCTTGCATTTGGTAGACCAATCCAATAGACGAAAATTTTATTCTCGGTTAAAATGTCCAAAATTTCATCAACTCTTTTTCCGTATTCAATATTCCACTCTTCTGTTCCGTAATGGATTATTTTTTTATCTAAAGTCCTTTGGTCCTGAGCATCGTTTAATCCAAACACCACCACCGCCACGTTGGGATCATATAAATCAACTAATTTTTTCATTTCTTCGTTCCAGTTGAAATAGTCGGGTCTTGAAAGACCAGTAGAATATAATCCCTTACGATGAACCGTTATGTTCTTGTATAAAATTAATTCTTTTTCCAGAGCCGGACCAAAACCTTCAAGAATGAAAGAATCGCCGGCGAGAAGAAAATTATAAGGGGGTTCAAGTTTTGAAATTTGGGGCAAAGTTGATGTTGGTAAAGAAGATTGAAATGACGAGTTATTTGAGGGAGGCAGAGAAGATAACTGTTTTATTTTTACAGAATATTCAAAAATTTGGGGTGATTCCTTGAAGGCCTGCCAGAAATTATCATCTTGCTGAAAAAATCCCGCCAAGCCCAAAGTTGACTTTATTTTCTCGGAAACAGAGGTATAAGACAAAGCTAAGTTGCGCAAAACCGGATTTTCTATCCCTACAGACAAAACTTCCATTCTTTTTGACTCATAAAAGGGGACTATTAATAAAACAAGGAAAATAATTATTACTGATTTTAAAGGATTGGATATTTTTTCCATTATTAATTACTGACTAAAATTTAAAATAAATAAATGGCGGAATAATGTCCGGCCCTAATTTCACAATTATTATCACCAGAAATGAAATGACTAAAACCTGAAGGGGTAGGGGAAGTTTCGACTGAAGACCGATAAATAAACCCTGAATTTTTTTGCCAAAAGCAAAAATCAGAAAACTGAAAATAATAAAATAAAGAGCATAAACTGCTATAGGTTCAATATTTGCTTGCCAGTTAAAAAGCTGTTTTATGATATCAAAAGTAGAGGCCATGTTTTCTGCACGGAAAAAAACCCAAAAAAAGCAGACTAAATTAAAAGTTATAAAACCGGAAAATATTTTTTCTAAAGTTCTGGAAAAATTAGTTGATAGTCGTTGTAAATAATGTTCTCGAAGGTGACCGACTATAAGGCCAAAGCCATGTAAAATTCCCCAAAAAATGAAATTAATTCCTGCTCCATGCCATAAGCCGCTAACAAACATTGTAATCAGCACATTAAAATAAGTTCTTAATTTTCCTTTTCGGTTTCCTCCTAAAGGTATATAGACATAATCCCTCAGCCATTTTGAAAAAGTAATATGCCATCTTCGCCAAAAATCCCGGAAATCTATCGCCAAATACGGGGCGTTAAAGTTAAGGGGCGATTTGAAGCCCATCAAACCCGCAGCACCTATGGCAATGTCGCTGTAGGCGCTAAAATCGCAATAAATAACAATGGCATAGGCATAAATTGCCAATAAAACCGCCAGCTGCGAGTGATTTTGAGGAACGGC
>CAYHBF010000048.1:0-2149 GCA_964354835.1 uncultured Candidatus Saccharibacteria bacterium | reverse complement strand
CACTACCAACACCTCCGGCACCACTTATTACTGGGTGGCTTATGGCAACGCCTGGAAACCGGGAACCAATTCCGGTGCCTCAGATTTCTACATCGGTTCCTATTACGGCAACGGTGTTGATTCAACCAACATCACCCGGATGCCTTTTGAGGCGGACATGGTGACTATTAAGTACAGCAGCACCCAACTAGGAGTCTTTAGAACTTCCGCAGAAGCTGGCGATTTAAGTAGTTATTTCTCAGCCACCGCTGAAGCCGCCAATATTGTTCAATCTTTGAGGTCTGACGGTTTTCAAATCGGCACCTCATCCACCGTCAACGCTGCCGGTGGACTGTACCGTTATTTTGCCTTTAAATCAGGTGCGACCACTTTTGCGGTTAACTCTTACTCCGGTACTGGCAGTGAGCAGAACATCGATACGGTTGGCTTCCAGCCTGACAACTTGTGGATTAAAAAGACTGACGGTACCAGAGGGGTGCAAAGAACAGGGGATATGGCAGCAGACAGCGCTTTGCCTTTTACGGCAGTAGCTAATTTGACCGGGGGAGTGACTGGTCTGAGAACCTTAGGCTTTAAAGTGGGAACGATTGCAGAAACTAATACGGCCGGCACTTACCAGTATGTGGCGTGGAAAAGCAACTCCACTGCCAATCCCCAAGTTGTGCCTTTTGCCATCCAAACCGGCTACTATCTCGGAGACGGCAATCAGAAAGTTATTTCCGGCCTCGGCTTCAAGCCGGAATTGGTAATTATCAAACCTTTCACCGCCATCGGCACTGGTACCATTTTCAAAACCGACCTGATGCCCAAAAACAACACCGCCTTCTTTATCGGTACCACTGACAGCGCAGCCGGTGATATCCAATTGGAAGCGGACGGCTTCAGCGTCTTGGGAGGAAACGCCAACACGGTTAACATCATCAATTACTGGGTGGCGATGGCTGGTTCCGACTGTTCGGCCAGTGGCGTTTTCTGTATTGGAACATACTTGGGCGATGGCGGCGCCTCAAAAGCGATCACCGCGGTTGGTTTTACGCCTGACCTGGTGATTGTCAAACGTTCGGCTTCGACCGAGGTGGGTAACTGGCGTTCCTCCTCGATGGCTGTCGCGGATACCACTCAATTTTTCCATGCCGCCAACGAAGATGCCACGGGGAACTATTTTGACAGTCTAGATGCCACTGGCTTTACCGTCGGGCTGACCGACAACGCCAGTGCCGGCCAGTATTACTATTTAGCTTTTAAAGAATCTGCAGGTGCAATTGATGTTGGCTCTTACACCGGAAACGGCACTACCCAGACTATTTCTAGTGTTAGTTTTTCCCCTGATTTTCTATTTGTTAAAAATGCCAACGGGGCAGCGGCTATGGGTGGCGTCTGGTCTATCCCTGAACTTTACGGAGGCAATACTACCAACGGTAACTCGCTCCACTTTACTGACACCACCTATGTTAACACCGCTATCACCAGTTTGACTTCGACTGATTTTACTGTTGGCGCCTTGGCAAATGCCAATGAAAGCACCAAAACAATTTATTACGTTGCTTTCGGCGGTGCCTCTGATACCAGAACTTCAAGCGGTACCTTTACCATGGCTACCGGTACTTATACTGGTAGTGGTTCCTACAAAGCCATTACCGGTTTGGACTTTTCTCCTGATCTGGTGATTGTCAAAGGCGATACGACCCAGTTTGGAGTTTTTCGGACCTCGATGATGTCCGGTGATGCCACCGCTTATTTTGGCACCAATGTCGCTGACTTTGCCGGCGGAATTGTTTCCATCAACCGGGATGGCTTTACGGTCGGCAGTCACGCCACTACCAACACCTCCGGCACCACTTATTACTGGGTGGCTTATGGCAACGCCTGGAAACCGGGAACCAATTCCGGTGCCTCAGATTTCTACCTCGGTGCTTATTACGGCAACGGTGTTGACTCAACCAATATTACCCGGATGCCTTTTCAGGCGGATATGGTGTCCGTTAAGCTTTCCGGCACCCAGCTGGGTGTTTTCCGTACCTCCGAACAAATCGGTGATTTAAGCGGACATTTCTCAGCCACGGCTGAAGCCGCCAATATTGTCCAATCTTTGAGGTCTGATGGTTTCCAAATTGGCACTTCCGCCACGGTTAACACGGCTGGTTCTTTG
>CAYHBF010000047.1:0-6220 GCA_964354835.1 uncultured Candidatus Saccharibacteria bacterium | reverse complement strand
GTTGGCTTCGCTGTTGGAAGTCAAGGTTACAACGATACACAGAACGTAATAGGAAACGTTACAGGTGGGACAACTTCTCTATTCTCTATCTACGGAACTGTCTTTAAGATTTTGGGCGTATTGCTACTTTTCGGAGTAGTTTTCTTAATATGGCAAGCATTTAAAGGCGGATTTGGTAGCGGAAAAGAGGGAAAATTCTCTAACTAAATCGGCTTTTAGCTGATTTTTTATTTATTTTTTTATTTTTTCTTTCTTTTTTTTCTTCAACTTTCATTACGGCTTCAGCTGGTAAAATTTTCTCTGGTTTTTTAAAAGTATCGGCGAATAAAGAGAAATGTTTTACTAAAATTTCCGAGGCCTGGAAAAAAGCGTCTTCAGGATTAATTGTTCCGTCGGTTTCAACCTCCATAGTAAGTTTATCAAAATCAGTTCTTTCACCCACTCGCATATTTTCAATCCGATAAGCTACTCTTCTGACCGGAGTGAAAATACAATCCAAAGGTATGACGCCTATTTCTATTTTTTCTTGAGTGGTCTTCTTTTTTAATTCTCGCGGCCTGTAACCTACACCTTTTTCAATCTGAATTTCCATCTCTAATTCAGCTGACTTCGCAGTAAGAGTGGCTATGTGAACAGATTTATTAATAAGTTCAACTTGGCTTGGTATTTCAAAATCGGAACCTTTGACTTCTTTTTCTCCTTTAACTTTAAGAGTAGCTTTTTGGGGTTCATCTGTAAAAACCTTAAATCTCAGCTGTTTTAAATTTAACATAATAGAAATCACGTCTTCCGACACTCCGGGTATTGTTGAAAACTCATGCTGAATTCCCTTAATTTTCACCTGGCTGGCGGCAGCTCCAGACAAGGAAGAAAGCAAAACCCTTCTGAGCGAATTTCCAATGGTAACTCCGTAACCTGGATATAAAGCCTCAATTTCAAAATGAGCTAAATTTCCTTTTTTTTCTATAATTTTTGGCTGAAGAGATAATGGAATCATAGTGGTAATACTAAGTTAGTCGCTTACGAGCATATAAAGCTTTATATGCTCGTTCGCTCTTTAGACCCCCTTCCGACAAGGGGTTTTATATTATATAAATTATTTTGAATAAAACTCAAATATGGTTGGTATTTCTACTGACGGAGCTACTTCTTCAATAACGGGTTCATTTAATACTTTCCCCTCTAATTTTTCAACATTTAACTCAAGCCAGGAAGAAGTCTTATACTTTTTTAAAAAATTCTTAAGATTTTGAGCTATGGGCTTTTTCTGGAACTTAGACGAAACCGCAATTATGTCTCCCCTTTTCACCTGATGGGAAGGGATGTCAATTCTTTTTCCATTAACCAAAAAATGGCCGTGGGAAACTAACTGTTTGGCCTGTGCCCGTGAGGATGCGAATCCTAAACGAAAAACAATGTTATCCAGTCTACTCTCCAATTTTCTAATTAATAGCACGGTTGCATCCTCTACTTTTCCCCTGGCTTTCAGGGTTTCTTTTACATATTTTTTAAACTGTCTCTCTCTTAAATTATACCAATTTTTCAATTTCTGTTTTTCTCTCAATTCTTTCCCGTATTCAGAAGGTGAAGACATCCTTTTTTTTCTTTTTTCCCCGGGCGGATATGATCTTTTAATCATCAGACATTTAGGAGATAAACATTTTTCACCCTTTAAAAATAATTTTACACCTAATCTCCGACAAATTTTACACTTTGGATTAACCATAGATTGAGTCCCGCCTAGCGGGACGAAAGTTAAGAAGAGGACAAAGTCCTCTTCGCCTTATACCCTGCGCACTTTTGGCGACCGACAGCCATTATGCGGCACTGGCGTTATGTCCTTAATTGAAATAATATCTAAATCTCGGGCAGCAATTGAACGAATCGCTGATTCTCTGCCCGAACCGATCCCTTTTACCAAAACTTCTACTTTTTCAATCCCCATTTTTTTAGCCTTTTGAATCAAAGCCTCAGCCACCTTTGAAGCAGCAAAAGGAGTGGATTTTTTTGCCCCTTTAAAACCAATACTGCCAGCGCTGATCCAGCATAAAACATTTCCCTGAAGATCGGTCAGAGTCATTATCGTATTATTATAAGAAGAAGAAATATAAACTTTGCCTTCTTTTAGTTTTTGGACAGTTCCAACTTCAGCTTCCTTTTTAACCTTAGCTTCCACTTTTTCTCTTTCTTTTAGCAACTCTTCTTCACTTTTAGCAATAATTCTTTTTTTCCCCATAGTGACCTTATGTTGGCTCTACTGGTGGCTTTCTCCCAGATCCCACTGTCTTTCTAACGTTTCCTCTAATGGTTCTGGTATTGGTCCTGGTTCTCTGTCCTCTGACAGGAAGGCCTTTACTGTGACGCATTCCCCGCCACGAGCCAACATCTTTTAGTCTTTTAATATTCATCATTATTTCCCTTTTGAGTTCTCCTTCAATTTTATAATTTTTCTCAATAATTTCTTTAATTTGATTAATCTGGTCGGCCGTCAAATCTTTAGCTTTTAGGGAAGAATTAATTCCAGCTATAGCTAAAATTTTTTTACTCAAAGATAAACCTATTCCATATATATTGGTTAAAGCGATTAATATTTTTTTATTTTCTGGGATATTAATCCCAACAATTCTCGGCATAATGGTACTATCCCTGTCTTTGTTTATGTTTAGGGTTCTTACAAATTACATAAATTCGTCCTTCTCTTCGGACGATTTTACAATGTTTACAAATTTTTTTGATTGACGGATGTACTTTCATATGGCTTTATTTTCCTCTATAAACTATTCTTCCTCTTTTTTCATCGTAAGGGCTGATTTCTACTGTTACTCGATCTCCCGTTAAAATTCTGATTCGGTAAAGGCGCAATTTACCGGAAAGATGGCAAAGAGCTTCCGAACCGTCGTCTATCTTTACTCGAAAATTAGTGCTGGGTAAAGCCTCAATTACTATTCCTTGTTTCCTTAAAACTTTTTTATTCATTCACAATTATCTAAATTAGCAAAATTTATTAATTTAGTCAACCCTAATCAAAGCTCAGATTTATGTTAGTTTTCCCAGTATCTCCGGGAATATTTTTTAACCAAAATGGCCATGGCTTTATTTCAACCCTGGTCACTTTAGGTTGATTTCCTAAAAGAATCTGAGTTTCTTTTATTGACTTCCCTAAAATCAATTTTTCCGTTGAAACAGCGTCTATGTCCGAATAAATTTTAACTGATATTTCTAAATTTAAAATAATCTGACCTAAATTCATATTTATCGACCCTGGAACGAAATTTACTTTTAAAGTTTCGGGTTGTATTTTTTGAGTTTCAGTAATTTTTAAACCGATAAGTTCCTCGGTAAAATTATCCAAATCTTGTTTTCGGAAAATCAATCCTTTTGATTTAATTTTAACCCTGTAAACAAAAGAATTCACCTCTGCTCCCGTTTCGGCAGTTCCTGTAGCTTCAAGAACTTCCTGAGATATTGTTTCGTCTAATAAAACAAATTCTTCAGAAATCTTCGCTAATAAAGAATTTTTACTTTCTTTTTTTAAATTATCTATTAAAATACTTTTGGCTATTTGCAAATCTCCCTGTGTTACCTGCAAAACTTCTCCCTTAAATCCGCCAGTCATTTGAGAAAAAGATTTACCATAAACAGAATAATATCTTCCTGTCCCAGTAAGCCCAGGGAGCGAAAAAGTAGAGGGGCCGATATTATAATCTTCGCCAGCTTCAGCTGCCACTACCTGGATATCCAAAGTTCCCGGAACTAATTTCCCCTTTTCGTATTTTCCGCCAGGAATTGTTTCTTTTTTAACGGACCTAAACAATTTACCGCTGTCTGAAATAAACCGAGTGTTGACAACCAAAACCTGGGGTGAAGTTGAATAGGCGTTATAAACCTGGATTTGGCCTCGGGCTTTTGCTTCTTTTTGAATTTTACCCGAAGACGGAAATTCCTGCCAAAGCTCTTTTTCCTCTTCAATATTTTCTCCAGGAATAACTTTTTCTGAAACGTTTAGCTGAGAAATTTTTGAATCGGCGGTAACTTTTTCTTCAAGATTTAGAATTTCGGTTTCTGGCCAAATGATAATTTCAACTCTGGCAAAAACAAAATGGCATAAAACGCCCGCCGTTATTAACATCAAAACAATCACCGCTATTAGTGCGCTAATTTTTTTATTCTTTTTTCCCCTGGGAATTATCAGGGGTTCTTTCTTCCGGGAAACAGCAGGTGGTTTTGGCGGAAAGATATCTAAAATTTTTTTAGAAACAGGTGGTGTCATAACACATTAATAAAGAAGGGGTGTATTGGGGAGTATTTAAATTCGGGGTTACACCTTCAATATTTTTTAATTCTTTCGGGTATAAAAATTTTACCTCAGGTTTATCTGCAAATGGAAGATCGTCCCAATTGCCTTTTTTTAAAATTTCTTTAAATTCAGGAAGCAGACTTCCTCCTCCAAAAATAAAAATATTTGAAGGAATTAATTTTTGCTTATTGATTTCTTTAATTTTAATTTTTAATTTTCTGAACCATTCTTTTTGAATGGGTGAAAAAAAACCTTTAATCAGTGTATTGCTTTCGAGACTTAAAAGTTTCTTTGAATATCTTTCTTTCAGGTCTCTGGCAGTTTCTTCGGGAACTCCGAAGGCCTGGGAAAGTTCTTCTGAAAAAAACTTTCCTCCAATTTCAAGCTCGTTGATTCCTTCTATTTTTTTATCTTTAATTATAAAAACTTGCGATACCTCTCCTCCAATATCAAGAAAAATACTATCTTTCTCCTGGTTCTGGGAAAATGATATTAATCCTTGACCCTCGTGAACTATTCTCCACTTAAGGGAAGTTTTATTTTTTAAATTTATTTTATAGAGAGCATTATTAATATTTTTAAAATAAAGCGTTGGTAAAAAGGTGGCTAAAATCTTTAGCTCTATTTTTTTCCCATCGTATCCCCGAAGAGATGGTACTTGATATCCGTCGATTTTCATCTCAAGAATTTTTAATGAAGTGAAATGGAGGTCTTCTGGTAAAATGCCGGAGGCTCTGGCGAATTCTTCTGATATTTCCTTTTGGGCCCGATTTAAAGCCAGCTGGCAAATGTCCTTTTCTTCTTTTTCATCAATAAGGGGCTGCCTCCTGATATATTTCTTCTGCAATATTGTAAAGGGCCTCTTTAAAGAAACTGCTTCTGGCACAATACCTTCCTTTGAATCTATTCTTTCAAAAGTTTGCCAAATTATTCTTCCCTTAAAATTATTAGCCGAAAGCCCTACCAAAATAAAATTCGGTTTTTCATCGGTTACTTTTTGAATATTTTCAATCGTTTCTGAAATAGTTTTTTCGATAACGTCTGCTTCAAATTTTCTACCATTAAATACTCCATACTCATCTAAACAAGCAAGAGAGGTGCCGAGAATGACAATTTTTGAATCCTGAACTTTAAGAATCAAGGTTTTTACTGTTTCATTTCCAATATCTAAAACTAAAAAACATCTGCTTTTTTTGCTTTTTAAGCCAGGAAGACTGAATTTCATTATCTTATTTTATCAAATATTAAGAGTTTTTAAACCTCTTATTCCAAAATAGCTCTAATTCTTCTAACTCCCAAGCGACAGCGAAGGGGAAAGAAGAATTCGGCTTATTTCTATTCTAAAATAGCCCGAATTCTTCGCACTCCAGCGCCACAACTTTCTTCTTTCACAATCCTGAAATGTCCCAATTCAGAGGTTTTTTTAACGTGTGGGCCTCCGCATATTTCTTTTGAAAATTCAGAGACGCTATAAACCTTTACCCTTTCTCCATATTTATTTTCAAAAACCCCCATTGCTCCTTTTTCTTTTGCTCTCTCTAAGGTCATTTCTTCGCAAACTACTGGTAAATCTTCTTTGATTTTTTGATTTACCAAATCTTCAACTTCTTTTATTTCTTCTTCCGTCATTTTTTGAGGATGGGGAAAATCAAATCTTAATCTTTGTGGCGTAATATCCGAGCCCATTTGTTTTACGTGTCCTCCCAAAACTTTTCTTAGTGCGGCATTAAGTAAGTGAGTTGCCGTATGGAGTTTTGGTGAAAACTCTCCCCCTCCGCCAAATTTCTTTTCTGCCCCAGCTCGAGAAACTTTCTGATGTTCTTTAAAGGCTTTTTCAAAACCTAACTTATCAACTTTTATTTTTTTTTCTTTTGCTAATTCTTCAGTCAACTCAAGGGGAAATCCGTAAGTATCATAAAGGTG
>CAYHBF010000046.1:0-26511 GCA_964354835.1 uncultured Candidatus Saccharibacteria bacterium | reverse complement strand
ATTAAAGAAGGGATTAAAAACAGTTTTTGTCTTAATGCCAACATCGCAACAAGTCCAAGAGGTTACTTTTAAAGAATTTATTACCGGGTTTAATATTGATATTTCTCGGATTGATATGGATCAGCCCAATCGCCTTATTAATGAAGAATTCAGTAAATTAGATTTATTTTTGGTTGATTCTTTCCCCGCCTTAAAAGCAGAACATAATCGAACGGGGGATAGATTATATGGGGAGATCAGCAATCATTTTAATTCTAAAGGGCATGAGGCATTAGCTAATTTCTTAAAACCAATTTTGGAAAAGATGTTGCCACTTTCACCCCATACCGACTTGTAAGAAATAATATGGAAGTTTCAATAATTATTCCTTGCCGGAATGAAGAAAAATATATAGCCAAATGCCTTGAGTCCGTAATTTCCCAAGATTATCCAAAAGAAAAAACGGAAGTTTTGGTTGTTGACGGAATGAGTGAAGACGGCACAAAAGATATTATTAAAAGTTATACTGAAAAATATCCTTTTTTCCAGCTTTTGGAAAATCCAAAAAAATTTACTCCATTTGCTTTGAATATCGGCTTAAAAAAAGCCCGGGGGGAAATTATTGTCAGAATGGATGCTCATGCGGGTTATGAAAAAGATTACATCTTAAAATGCGTTTTCCATTTGACGAATTCTGATGCAGATAATGTAGGGGGGCAGATAAAAACTTTGCCGGCAAAAGACACTCTTGAGGCCCGTGCTATTGCCTATTCTTTATCAAGCCCTTTCGGAGCGGCTTCCGATTTTCGGATCGGCTCAAAAGAGCCAAAAGAGGTCGATACCGTTTTTGGCGGTTGTTTCAAAAAAGAAATTTTTCAGAGAGTAGGGCTTTTCAATGAAAATTTAAGAAGGTCGCAGGATATGGAGTTTAATCTGAGAATAAAAAAGGCGGGCGGAAAAATTCTTTTATTCCCGGATATAATCGTTTCTTATTATCCTCAGGCGACTTTTGAAAACTTTTTCAAACATAACCTTGGAGACGGCATTTGGTCTGTTTATCCGTTGAAATTTATCAAAACAAAATTCAAATTAAGGCATTATATTCCTCTGATTTTTATTTTAACCTTACCTTTGAGTATTTGGTTTTATATTCCGCTTTCTTTGTTTTTTTCTTTGAAAATTGCTATAAAAGAAAATGATTTAAGATTTTTATTTTTAATACCCATTGCCTTTTTCTGCCGTCATTTCGGTTACGGCTTGGGTTCCATTTTTGGATTACTTAAAATAATTAAAGATTAATGGAAGATAGAAAAAGGAAAGAAATTGAATATTATAATAAACAAGCCGAGGAATGGCTGAAGGAAAAATTTGCCCAGGACTGGAAAACTGATTTTGAAGGTTTCAGTTCTAATCTACTGTCGAGTTTTCAGTTTTGTTACAAAATTCTCGGAGAGAACTGCAGAAACAAAAAGGTTCTCGATTATGGTTGTGGCAATGGAATCCATTCAGTTTTCCTGGCAAAAATTGGAGCGGAAAAAGTAACGGGAATTGATTTATCTGAATCTCAGTTGAAAATTGCCAGAGAAAGAGCAAAAAGAGAGGGTATTGAAAAGACCACCGAATACCTTGTCATGGACTGCGAGAAAATGGGTTTCTCTAATAATTCCTTCGATATCATTTTTGATGGCGGAACTTTTTCCTCCTTAGATTTTAAAAAAGCCATCCCTGAATTAGCGAGAGTTTTAAAACCAGAGGGATTTCTTTTGGGTATAGAAACTTTTGGTCACAATCCTTTTACAAATTTAAAAAGGAAGCTCAATCGAGCAAGCGGCAAGAGAACGGAATGGGCGGCATCTCATATTTTTCAGATAAAAGACTTTGAATTGGTTAAAAATTATTTTAATAAAATTGAAATTAAATATTTCCACTTGATTTCTTGGGCAGCATTTCCCTTTCTTAATTTGTCAGGAGGAAAAATTTTATTAAATTTTTTAGAAATTATAGATAGGGGATTATTAAAAATTCCTTTTTTAAGAAAATACGCATTCAAAGTGGTTTTTGTATTCTCTCAGCCAAAAAAGTAAACATATGTTAAAAAGATTATTCGATATCATTTTTTCCTCGATCGGTTTGGTTATATCTTCTCCGTTTTTATTTTTGATTGCGGTTTGGATAAAGATTAATTCTCCCGGCCCCGTTTTCTTTCGGGGAATAAGAATAGGGAAGTCGGGAAAACCATTCCGGATTTTTAAATTCAGGACAATGGTTACCAATGCCGAAAATCTCGGCGGACCCTCAACGGCCGGCGATGATTCCCGTTTGACGAAAATCGGGAATTTTCTTAAAAAATACCAATTTGATGAATTACCCCAGTTAATAAACGTATTGAAGGGAGAAATGTCTTTGGTTGGTCCCAGACCTGAAGTTAAAATGTATATTGACATGATGACGAATGAAGAAAGAAGTGCTATCCTTTTGATTAAACCCGGGATGACCGATCTTGCGTCACTATGGAATTTTCATGAAAGCGAGGTGTTAAAAGGTAGCCCTGACCCCGAAAAAACATATATGGAAAAAATCAGGCCAACCAAAATTAAACTTCAAATGGAATATGTTAAAAATCGCTCTTTTCTGTTAGACTTAAAGATAATCTTTAAAACAATAATGAAAATATTCTATTAATGGATAATATCGCTAATTACAAAAAAATCGCTTTAGAAGCAAGAAAAACCGTTCTTCGTTTGATTTATCAGGCGCAAACAAGTCATGTGGGCTCCAATCTATCAGCGATAGATATTCTCGCTGTTCTCTACAACATCGCCAATATAGACAAAGACTTGAAAGAAGACAGGGACAGAATAGTTGTTTCCAAAGGATGGGTAGCGGCTTCGGTTTATTACTTTTTGGCAAAAAAAGGAATTATACCAGAGGAAGATTTAGAAACCTACTGTAGAGAGGGGAGCAAATATATTGGGCTTGTGGAACCTAATATAAGGGGAATAGAAGCGGCCGGGGGATCAATGGGTTTTGGTCTGCCCTTTGGGGTCGGGTTTGCTCTGGCAAAAAAAATAAAGCTCGCTGAGAATTCTGTTCTCATCTATCCCCGCGCCTCGCGGAAGCGAGACGCGGTAAAAGAAGAAGGAAAAATATTCGTCTTAATGTCGGACGGCGAAATGGATTGTGGTACTACGTGGGAATCAGCCCTTATTGCGGCCCACCATAAATTGGATAATTTATTTGTTATTGTAGATTTCAATGAATTTCAGGCAATGGGTAAGGTTAAAGAAATTTTGAACATTGAACCATTAAAAGATAAATGGAAGGCATTCGGCTGGGAGGTTCGGGAAATTGATGGGCATAATTTTGAAGAAATAGAAAAAGCATTGACCGAACCCACAATGGAAAAAGAAAAACCGATAGCGATTATTGCCAGAACAGTAAAAGGCAAGGGTATCAGCTTTATGGAAGGGGATAATATATGGCATTACAAGGCTCCCTCCGAAGAAGAATATCAGAGAGCAATGAAAGAGCTAGAGTCAAATACTCAATGAATCTAAAGATTCATTTCGATCTTCACTTTTACATATATTTATTAATATAAAATGAATAAAGTTCGATGTTCGATGAATTAAAATTCATCTCTCATCTCGTAAATAATTATTTACTTTGATGGCAGAAATAATTAAACAACAGGACACAAGGAGAACTTTTGTTGAAACGTTAAATCTTTTGGCGGAGAAGGATCCGAATATTATCGTTATCATTCCTGACGTCGGCTTTAATTATTTGGGTGATCCTGGAAATAAGTTTAAAGTTTTAAACTTGGGGGTTACCGAGCAAAGCGCGATGATAATCGCCGCGGCTATGGCTTTATCCGGCCTAAAGCCGTACGTTTACAGTATGATAAATTTTGTTACTTTTAGACCATATGAGGCGGTTCGCAATGCTGTTTGTTTGCATAACGCCAATGTAAAAATTATTGGAGTAAAAGGATCAACTTCTTATCGTTTCCTTGGCTTCTCTCATAATTTAATTCACGAAGATGAAGATATAAATGTTTTGGAACATTTGCCAAATCTTAAATCTTTCATTGTTACGAATCCCGAAGAGGTAAAAAAAGTCATTTTAGAAACGTACAAGATAAATTCACCTTGTTATATAAGATTATGAAAAAATACAAAGTGGATTTTATTAATTCAAGTTACCGCCGGTATTATAAAGCGCGCAAAAAAGAGATATTAAGAGCGATTGATAGATGCTTTTCTTTGGGTAATTTTGTGTTAAGAAAAGACGTATTGGAATTTAAGAAAAAATTAGCCAAGTTTGTTGGGGTGAAGTATGCTGTTGGCGTTAATTCAGGAACAGATGCTTTAAAACTTTCCTATAAGGCTTTGGGCTGCGGCCCTGGGGATGAAGTTATAACCGTAGCTCATACTTTTATTTCCTCCATCGAGGAAATAGTTCATTTGGGGGCAAATCCTGTTTTAATCGATATTGGAGAAGATGGATTAATGAATGTTTCTCAAATTGAAAAAGCAATTACTAAAAGAACGGTTGGGATTGTTCCTGTGCATTTATCGGGAAAGGTGTGCGATATGAATGAAATTATGAGAATAGCTAAAAAATATAAACTATGGGTCGTAGAGGATGCTTGCCAGGCCTTGGGAGCGTATTGGGGCAACAGAAAGGCAGGGAGCATGGGGGACACGGGCTGTTTCAGTTTTATAGCCCCCAAGACTTTAGGTGGCGCCGGAGATGGCGGCGGCATAGTTACCAATAGCCGAAAATTATATGAAAAGCTATTATTAATGAGAAATCATTGGAATATTACTCAGGGAGCTTTACATGGAGTTCAGCCAAAAGCGCCGAAGATTATGGGTTGGGGGTATAACAGCAGATTAGATAACATTCAAGCAGCCGTTTTAAACGTAAAGTTTAAATATTATCCGGCAATGCTTAGGAGAAGAAAAGAGATAGGGATGATGTATAATAATGGGTTAAAAAATTTACCCTGCGTTTTGCCGATTCAACAGTCAAAACAGATTTTTCAAGAATATATCATCAAGGTGAAAGACATGTGGAAATTCAAAAAATATATGGACAAGGATGGAGTAGAGCTTCTAATCAGGGATACAGTTCCGAATCATAAATTAAATGGATTGGGAATGGAGCATTTTAATCTGCCAATCACCGAAAGAATAGCAGTGGAATCTGTAAGATTGCCAATTTATCCGGAATTAACAGACAAAGAGGTGAAATACGTAATAGATAGTGTTAGAAAATTTTATACTTAATATGCCTAAAAGGAAAATTTTATTTTTATTGGCTGATATAATTTTAATTTTACTTTCAGTTTTTTTAGCTTTTATTGTCAGATTTGAAGGGTCGGTACCAAGCCGATATTTTTTAAATATTTTTGGGCTTATTATTTCAGCGATAGTCTTCACTCTGCCTATTTTTTATTTTTTAAAACTTTATTCTTTTTCCTGGGCCTATGTTAGTACTGAAGAATTGATATCTTTGGTAAAGGCCACAACTTTGAGTTTTCTACTTTTAACGGCCTCATTTTTTATTTTAAGAGACCAACCAGTTTTTAGTGGTTTTCCCCGTTCCACTCTTTTTATGACTTTCTTCTTTATCTTTATATTTTGCGGCGGAATTCGTTTTGCCAAAAGAATTTATTTACAACGGTTTCAGGGAGGACAAAAAAAAGAAAGAGAAAGAACTTTAATTGTGGGAGCCGGAGGAGCGGGAGAGCAAGTATTAAGAAATATTTTAAATTCAAGACATAGTCAATATTTGCCTATAGGATTTATAGATGACAGCCCGGCAAGGGGAGGATTAATAATTCACGGATTAAAAGTTTTAGGCAAAATTGATGATATTCCCCAGGTCGCAAAAGAGTACAACATCGATAGCTTAATTATTGCTTTTCCATCGGCTGGTTCTGAAATGATTAAAAAAGCGGAAAAAAAAGGAATCGAAGGTGATATCATAAATATTAAATATTTGCCACCAATGGATGAGCTGATAGATAATACGGCTAAAGTAGGAATGGAAGTACTGCGCGATGTTGATATAGATGACTTATTAGGTCGGGAGCCGGTGGTTTTAGACCAAAAGCCAATTGAAGATTTTCTTCAGAATAAAAAAGTTTTAATAACCGGCGCCGCAGGATCTATAGGATCGGAATTGTGCAGGCGGGTGGCTAAATTTAAGCCTTCGTTATTACTGATATTGGATCAGGACGAAACCGGCATTTTTAATATTTCCGCAGAATTAAAAGAAAGCTTCCCAAAACTAGAAGTAATTTCTTTAATAGCCGATATTAGAGACGAAGAAAAAATAAAACAGATTTTTAAAAAATTCTTACCTCACATTGTTTTCCACGCCGCCGCCTACAAACACGTTCCCTTGATGGAAGAGAATGTTGATGAGGCAGTAAAAAACAATATTTTTGGAACAAAAATTGTGGCTGAAGTCGCTATTAATAACAAAGTAGAAAGTTTTATTTTTATAAGTACTGACAAAGCAGTTAATCCGACATCGGTAATGGGTGCCACTAAAAGAGTGGGAGAAATGATTTGTCGGATATTAAACGAGAAAAATCAAACTAAGTTTATTTGTGTCAGGTTTGGTAATGTATTAAATAGCAGGGGGAGCGCAATTCCTATTTTTAAAGAGCAAATCAGCAAAGGCGGACCAGTAAAAATTACCCATAAAGATATGAAAAGGTATTTTATGGTAACAAGTGAAGCCTGCCTTTTAGTGACGCAGGCAGGGGCGATAGGACAAGGAGGGGAAGTATTTGTTTTAGATATGGGAAGTCCCATCAGAATAATTGATTTAGCTAAAGGATTAATTAGACATTCCGGTTTTGAGCCCGAACAGGATATCGAAATAAAATATATAGGTCCCAGGGCAGGAGAAAAACTTTTTGAAGAGATTTTAACTGCCGAGGAAGGTACGATAGTTACACAAAATAAAAAAATTTTTATGGTAAGACTTTCTAATATTAACGAAGATAAATTTAATATTGCATTGAAAAAATTAAAAGAATCTGTGTATAATAAAGAAAATATTATAAAAATATTAAAAGAGATAATTCCAACTTTTAAACCAACTAATTATTAAAATTTATGGGTAAAAGTTCAAGAGAAAAAAGAGAAAGACGCCTAATGGGGGAATTAGTCCCTGAAAAAGAACAATCGGAAATAAGCGTAGAAACGATTTGCAAAAAGATTATTTTAGCGGTAACCTTTTTGATTTTATTTACACCTCTCGTTACCAGCGGTAGATTTTTCTTCCCTTTTGTCGGTCCCAAAAGCCTCTATTTTATGGGTTTGGTAGAAATCATCTTTTTTATCTGGCTCTTTTTAATAATTTTTAATCCCCGATATCGGCCCCGTTTAAATCCCCTGCTAATAGCCCTAATTTTATTTTTATTAGTTTTAATTTTTGCCGCCATTTATGGAGTGGATCCTTTTAACAGTTTTTGGTCAAAATTTGAAAGAATGACCGGAATCTTAATGATGCTCCATTTGTTAGCCTTCTTTTTGGTTATCTTTACCGTTTTTGAAAAATCAGACTGGGAGATAATCTTTGCCGTTTCAATTGCCGTCGGAGTAATCATCAGTTTTATTGCCTTAATTTCAGAAAATCCTTCGATGCGCGGTGGGGCAACAATTGGAAATGATTCTTTCTTGGGCACCTATTTAATTTTTGATTTATTCTTGGCTTTATATTTAATTCTGAAATCAAAAATTGGCTTGAAAATTTATTCTTCAATCTGTTTTCTAATCATGGCCTTAGAATTTATTTTAAGCGGGGCCAGGGCGGCAAAGCTATCTTTTGCGATAGGGTTGATTTTACTTTTCTTTTTATGGCTTACTTTTTCTCAAAAAGGGAAAATAAAATGGGTTGGTGTTTTTCTTTTAACCATTTCTGTCATTTCCGTCCTCATTTTTGCAGTTTTTGCAATCCAGCCCGAAAGCTTCGTCCGAAAGGGAATAGTTGAAAAAGTGGTCGGAGAAACGTTCGGAGGAAGATTTATAGTTTGGGGAGGGGCTTGGGAAAGTGTTTTAGAAAGGCCTCTTTTGGGTTGGGGGCCAGAAAATTTTGAATTTGCTTTTACCAAAAATTATAATCCCTGTATGGGTACCACCAGATGTGGCCAAGACCTTTGGTACGATAAAGCTCACAATATAATCTTTGATACTTTGGTTTCTTCCGGAATTTTGGGACTGCTTTCTTATGTCGTAATTTTTATTGTCGTTTTTTACCTCCTTTGGAAAAACTATTTGAGAGGAAAAATTGATTTTTCTACCTGCGGTATAATCACCGTTCTTTTAATTTCTTATTTTATCCAAAACCTGACTGTTTTTGATATGGTTTCTTCTTATATGATTTTCTTTTTGGTTTTAGGGTTCGTGGCCGCCGTTTCCCAACAACCAAAGGAATTTCAAATCGCCAAAAAGCCAGAACCCCCTTATTTTTTAACTGCGGTGATTCTTTTAATAATAATGTGTTTTTCCGTTTCCGAATTTGTCATTCAGCCGTTTAGAACTGATGCTTATGTAATAGAAGCACTTTCAAATTCAAATATTGGAGAAGACAGGGTTTCTCTATATCAAAAAGCATTGGCTACCTCACCGGTAAGCCGATATCAAATAAGAGAATTTTTTACGGAGCAGATGATAAATTTTATTCAAAGCGAGGAAGCAAAAAAAGTTCCGACGGAAAAAATTAAAATTGAACTTGAGTTTTTGAGCCAGGAATTAGAAAAAAGCACAAAAGACTCTCCTTTAAATTACCGTGCCTATCTGAAATTAGGGCAGGTTTATAATATTTATTCCCTGCTTGATTCGACAAAACTGTCTCTGGCGGAAGCCGCTTTGGAAAAAACTATTTCGCTTAGCCCCACTAATCAAGCGGGATACTGGTCATTAACCCAGACTAAGCTTTATCAGGGTAAGTCGGAGGATGCTTTTTCTTTGGCAGAAAAAGCAGTGGAATTAGACAAAAATTTTGGTCGTTCTCACCTGATTCTTGTTCAAGTGGCTATGATAATTGGAGACACTGAACTGGCTAAGAAAAAAGCCCAGGAAGCAATTGAAATTATTCCTTCTTTAGAGCCAGAACTTAAACAGATTTTGGGCGAGGTTTAAACTATTGACAAAAATATCTTAATTTGTTAATATTTAATTGTGAGTGTGCGAGAAATCGTAACTCGTCTAAGTCGACAGTAACCCTCCCTCGAGCGAGGGTTGCTGTTTTTTTCAACCAAAAAGGCGGGTGAGTTAACTCCAATTCTAAGTCTTTTGTGAGTGCTATCCACCCGCCCAATTATATTTTAACAAAATTAATGTTAAAATGGAATATGCAATTAGGAAAAATTCTTCCCGGAATTAGAAGAAATGTTCCGTTAAAAGATTACACCACTTTTAAAATTGGTGGACCGGCTAAATATTTTTTTTCCGCTCAGACAAAAAAAGATTTAATTTTAGCGGTAAAGGTAGCGAAAAAAAACAAACTGCCATTTTTTGTTTTGGGTGGCGGAAGCAACCTTTTGGTTTCAGATGCAGGATACAGGGGATTGGTAATTAAAAATCAAACTAAAAATTTTAAAATTCAGAAAGAAAAAATTATTTCAGAATCGGGAGTGTTACTGAGTTTGATTATTGGAGCGGCAATAAAAAAAGGATTGGGAGGGATTGAAGAAGGAAGCGGAATTCCCGGGACCGTAGGCGGGGCGGTTTACGGAAACGCCGGCTGGCCGAAAGGAAAATGGGCGATTGGGAATTTAGTTGAAAAAGTAGAAATTTTGTGGCCAAACGGAAAAACAGAGAAAGTAGGGAAGAAGTGGCTTTCCTTTAATTACCGAAATTCCCGTTTTAAAAAGATAAAAATCAACAAACCTATAATTTTAGAAGTTGTTTTGAAATTAAAAAAAAGGAAAGTTAAAGATTTGAAAAAGAAAGAGCAAGAAATTTTGATGATTAGAAAGGGAAAAATCCCAATGGGATTCTCAGCTGGTTCTATTTTTAAAAATCCGGAAGGTTGTTTCGCTGGAAAACTTGGCGAAGAAAATAAATTTTCTTCTTTATCCGCCGAGCGAGCGAAGATAAGCAAGGGTGGAAAAGAAAGAATTTTCTTTGACTTCGCTGCGGCTCGGATGAGCGAAGAAGATAAATCTTCTTCTTTATCCTTCGCTGCGGCTCGGATTGGCGAAGAGGATGAATCTTCTTCTTTATCCTTTGCTGCTGCTCGGATGATTGAGGAATGCGGCTTGAAAGGAAAAAAAATTGGAAGCGTAAAAATTTCTGAAAAACACGCCAATTTTATTGTTAATTTAGAACAAGGAAAAGCAAAAGACGTTAAAAAACTCATAGAATTAGCAAAAAAAAGAGTAAAAAATAAATTTGGAATAGATTTAAAAGAAGAAATTTGTTATTTAGGTTTTAAAAATTAAAATTTTTTATTTTTTATTTTCTATTTCTAAATTTTTAGTTATTAACACTTGACATACTCTCTTGAAATGAGAAAATAAATTAATCAGCACCTCCAAAAGTTTTTTGGAGACCTAGATTGCAGATAGTGGTCGACTATTTGTTGATTCTCTTTTAAAATTTTTTTAAAAAAATTCCATGGCAAAGAAAAAGAAGAAGAAGAGATAAGATCTTTTCCCCCCCCCCACTACTTTTGGATTTTTTAGAAACAAAATGAAAGTTTCAGTCTAAAAGTGGTGGGGGGTTTATTTTTGATTAAAATTTTAATTCTAAAATAAATCCTCTTGAAATAATTTCTTATTTTTTATATAGTTTATATAATATTGATTGTTAAAACAAAAAGAAAATGAAAAAAATTTACGGAAAAGAGCTAATTTTGGACCTTTATGATTGTGGGCCGAAAATTATCAGGTCGAAGAAAAAAATTCTGGAATATTCGGATAAGCTTTGTAATTTAATAAAAGTTAAAAAATATGACAAACCATTGATAAAAAGATTTGCCCTATCTAATCCCCATGCTACTGGTTATTCTTCGGTCCAATTAATCGAAACCAGTTCAGTTACTTGTCATTTTTCTGAGCTCTGGAATCAGGCTTTTATTAATATCTTTTCTTGTAAATCATTTAATCACAAAATTGCCACTAATTTTACCAAGAGATTTTTTAAGGCGAAAAAAATTAAAAACATAGTTTTGATAAGATAGCCGTTTTTTTTCGATCTTTGCTTTTTGGTAAGAATTTTCTTACCAGCTTCAAGGTAAGGGGTTAACCAAAAAACCATGCAAAAGAAAACAAAGAGATCCACTCGATGGATCAGAATCAAGCCGATAGAAGTGTCAAAATATGCAGGAGTTCATTTGTTTGCTGATCTTTGGTCGGGCAGAATTATTGAAGATCCTAAAAAATTAAAAAAAATTTTAACTGAGGCAGCAAAAAAAGCTAAAAATATTCCTTTAGAAATAACCGTTCATAAATTTTCACCTCAGGGAATAACTGGAGTTTTATTATTGGCTGAAAGCCATATTGCCTTGCATTCTTGGCCGGAGATAAATTATATCGGCGTGGATATTTTTACCTGCGGCAATAAAGCTCAACCCTATAAGGCGCTGGAATATCTGAAAAAAGAATTCAAGCCAGAAAAAATTGACGTTAGAGAAATAAAAAGAGGGATATTGGGCGAAGAGAATAAATCCTCTTCTTCCGCTTCGTCCCGCTGGGCGGGACTCAGTAAATGAAAAAGAAATTTCTTTTTGGGAAAAATTGGTTTTTTGAAAATATAAAATTGGGGGAATCCCCAACTTTTACTTGGGGAGTGATACCGGAGGAAGAAATTTATTCTGGAAAAAGTAATTTCCAAAAAATTGAGATTTTTGAGACAAAAGAATTTGATAGAATTTTAGCTTTAGATGGGTTTGTTCAACTTTCAACAAAACACGAATTTGTCTATCACGAAATGCTGGTTCACCCGGCTCTTTTTTATCATTCAAATCCAGAAAGAGTTTTAATAATCGGGGGAGGTGATGGCGGAATTTTAAGAGAAGTGGTAAAACATCCGGTAAAAGAAATTTATTTGGTGGATATTGATAAAAAAGTTATTGAAATTTCAAAAAAATATTTACCTTCGGTTTCGAAAGGAGCTTTCAGAGATAAAAGGTTAAAGATTTTTAACGTTGATGCTTTAAATTTTATAAAGAGATATAATAATTTTTTTGATGTAATAATTGATGATTTAACCGACCCAGCAGGTCCTTCATTGGCACTTTGGTCAAGCGGCTTTTATAAAAATATTTCTCGTGCCTTAAAAGAGGGTGGAGTAGCTGCTTTTCAGACTGCCTATTTTCGAGAAAGATTTGCTAAAAAAAGTAGAAAAAAAATAAAAAAAGTTTTCCCATTTTTCAAATTGCATAAAGCCTATGTTGGTTGTTTTCCTTTTGATGAGCACACTTTCTCTTTAGGTTCAAAAAAAATCAATTTCGATAGAGTTAGTTTTAAAAAAATAAAAACAAAATTCAAAAAACTAAACATAAAAACTAAATACTATTCTCCGGAAATTCATTTTTCTTCGGCGGTTTTCCCACCAAGTTTAAAATAAGTTTCATTTTCTTTTTTAAAAAAATAAAAAAGGGCAGCTCGGCTGCCTCTTTAAAATCTCAGAAAGAAGTTATACAATATAGAGGTATTATGTCAATTGTTGCTAAAATTTTTGGAGATGCTAATGAAAAATATTTAAAGAAGTTGCAGTCGATTGTTGAAAGAATAAACTTGCTCGAAAAAAATTACGAGAGTCTTTCTGATGAAAAAATGAAAGAAAAAACACAAGAGTTAAAAGAAAGATTAAATCTGTCAGCTGGCAGGGGTGAATCCTTGGACGATATTTTACCTGAAGCTTTTGCTTTAGCTCGGGAAGCATCAAAGAGAACCTTGAAACAAAGGCATTTCGATTGTCAGTTGATCGGCGGAATTGTTCTCCATCAAGGGAAAATTTCCGAAATGAAAACCGGTGAGGGAAAAACTCTGGCTGCTACTTTACCTATGTATTTAAATGCTTTGGAAGGAAAAGGATGTCATTTGATAACGGTTAATGATTATCTGGCAAGACGTGACTCTGTCTGGATGGGTCAAATTTACCATACTTTGGGCTTGAGTGTTGGATGTCTAAATCATGAGCAGTCTTTTTTATACGAACCCGATTACAAAAAGCCCCTCCAAGGCAAAGAAAGCAATCTTTCTTCTTCTCCCTTCGCTGTGGCTCGGGAAGATAAGGAAAAAATGAGGGATGAACTGGGAGGTTTTTACATTGTGGAAGATTTTTTAAGGCCCTGTTCGAGAAAAGAGGCTTATTCAGCCGACATTACCTATGGGACAAATAATGAATTTGGCTTTGATTATCTGCGGGACAATATGGTCTATGAGATATCGCAACAGGTTCAGCGGGGATTCAATTTCGCCATTGTTGATGAGGTTGATTCAATTTTAATTGATGAAGCCAGAACCCCCCTGATTATTTCCGCTCCTGACGTTGAATCGTCTAAGTGGTACGAAGAATTTGCCAGAATCATTCCCAGATTGGATTCAAAAATAGATTACGAGATTGATGAAAAAATGAAAGCCGTCACTTTGACTGAATCAGGCATTAATAAAATTGAAAAGATTTTGGGAGCAAAAAACATATATGAAGAAAAAGGAATAAAATATTTGCATCATTTAGAGCAAGCCCTAAGAGCTGAAGCTCTTTTTAAAAGAGACCGGGATTACGTGGTGAAAGATAGCGAAGTTATTATTGTCGATGAATTTACCGGCAGACTGATGCCGGGCAGAAGGTGGTCTGGCGGACTCCACCAGGCGATTGAAGCTAAAGAAAGGGTGCAGGTTAAACCAGAATCGCTTACCCTTGCCTCGATTACTTTCCAGAATTATTTCAGAATGTATAAAAAATTATCCGGCATGACCGGAACTGCCGCCACCTCAGCTGAAGAATTTGATAAGGTTTATGGTTTGGAAGTGATAATTGTTCCGACCAACAAGCCCATGATTCGTAAAGCCCTTTCAGACAGAATTTACAAAACCATAGATGGAAAGTTTAAGGCGTTAGTCAGAGAGATTGAAGAAAGGCACAAAAAAGGACAACCAATTTTAGTCGGGACCACTTCAATTGAAAAAAATGAGTATTTAGGAAAATTATTAGATAGAGAAGGAATTTCCCACCAAATTTTAAATGCCAAGCATCATGAAGGGGAGGGCCAAATTCTCGCCCAGGCAGGAAAGTTGGGAACAGTAACCGTTGCCACCAATATGGCTGGTCGAGGAGTGGATATAATTCTGGGGGGCAATCCCCAAAACCCCGAGGAAGCAAAGAAGGTTATCGAATTGGGTGGGCTTCATGTAATCGGTACTGAAAGGCATGAAGCGAGAAGAATTGACAATCAGCTCCGTGGAAGAGCAGGCAGACAGGGAGACCCGGGTTCTAGTCAGTTTTTCGTTTCTTTGGAAGACGATTTAATGCGAATTTTTGGGGGTGATAGAATAAAATCTTTAATGTCGGTTTTAAAAATTCCGGAGGATGAGGCCATTGAAGCAAATTTGGTTTCGAGGGTTATTGAAGATGCCCAATCAAAAATTGAGGGATTGAATTTCGATTTAAGAAAGCACGTTTTAGAGTATGATGATGTTCTAAATAAACACAGAGAAGTAATTTACAAAAAAAGAAGAGAAATGCTGGAGATTAAAGATTGGAAGTCGCAAATTGAAAGTTTTATAAAAAAACCAGATGAAAAAAAGGCGCTGGAAGGAAAAGAAAAAGAACTAAAAGAAAATTTCAATCCAATAGCAAAATTAATTACCTTGAGAAATTTGGATATGCTCTGGATGGACCATTTGGAAAATATGGAATATTTAAGAGATTCGGTTAGGCTGCGGGCTTACGGTCAGCAAGACCCTTTAGTTGAATACAAAAATGAGGGACATAAGATGTTCCGGGGATTACTTTCAACAATAGAATCGTCAATTATCAATACAATTCTAAGGGTTAGTTTACAGTCTGTGGGTGAGAAAAAAATTGGCTTGCCCACCGAACCCCGCCCTTTTTCAAAAGGGCGGGGGAAGGTGGGGCGAAATGATCCCTGCCCCTGCGGAGCGAAAAAAGCTGATGGCCGTCCAATCAAGTATAAACATTGCCACGGGAAAAACTTATAAACTTTTTTAAAAAAGCGGAGTCCGCCGAAGCTTTAGCGAAGGAGGACGGTTCTGGTAAAAAATTTCGTGGGAGATAGAAATATGAAAATCAAAATAGCTTCTAAAAATTCAGTAAAAATAGAAGCCCTGAAAGAAATTATACAAGATTATTCTTGTTTAAAGGGTACTGAAATCATTGCTGTAGACGTACTATCAGAAGTTGGCGATCAACCGAAATCTTTGGAGAGTACAATACAGGGCGCAATGAATCGGGCCAAGAATGCATTTAAGGATTGCACATATAGTTTTGGTATAGAGTCCGGACTTATGGCGGTACCAAAAACAAAGACTGGATTTATGGATGTATGTGTTTGCGCTATTTTTGACGGAAAAGAATACCATCTTGGTCTTTCATCCGCCTGGGAAGCGCCAAAACGAGTAGCCGAGTACATACTTAAGGAAGGCTTGGATATGAATGAGGCGGCATATAAAGCAGGATTGACCAAAAATCCTAAAATCGGATCTGCGGAAGGATTAGTTGGTATTATGACAAAAGGAAGGTTGACAAGAAAAGAATATACAAAAGAAGCAATCAGGATGGCCTTAATTCATGTGGATGCGGAATGAAATATAAGAAGTGTTGTTATCCTAAATATGGGTAAAAGTTGATTTTTACAAAACTAAGGTTTATACTAAACCTAATTGGCTGATTAGATGAACAAAAATAAAACTTATACAATAATTATTATCATTTTCATTCTGGCTTTTTTTGCCGGAAATTTTGTTTTCCCCTTCTATAAAATCCCGGGTATAGGTGGTTATTTAAATTTTTTGAAATTTATTCCTGAAAAATCTTTTAAGCTTGGCTTAGATTTGCAGGGAGGAACCCATTTGGTTTATGAGGCCGACCTTTCTAACATTGCGCAAGAAAATAAATCGCAATCAATGGAGGGCTTGAGAGATGTGATAGAAAGAAGGGTTAATTATTTTGGAGTTGCAGAACCCTTAGTCCAAATTCAGGGACAGAGATTAATTGTTGAACTGGCCGGGATAATTGATCCGGCCGAGGCTATTAGACAAATTGGTAAAACCCCCTACTTAGAGTTCAGAGAAGAAAAGGAAAATTTTGAGGGAATTTTAGAAAATAATCAAAAGGTATTAGAAACCGGTGAAGGTCAGTTTGAGGAACCCTTTCAACCAACCACTTTAACCGGCAAATATTTAAAAGGGGCAGAAATTGGCTCTGACCAAACAACTTATCAATCTCTGGTTCTTTTGGAATTTAACGAAGAAGGGGCAAAAATTTTTGAAGAATTAACCTCAAAAAATGTTGGAAAGCCTCTGGCAATTTATATTGACGGAATCTTAATTTCGGCTCCAGTTGTCCAGGAGGTAATTTCAGGGGGCAAAGCTCAGATTTCGGGTAAATTTACCCTTAAAGAGGCACAAGAGTTAGCCAGTAATTTGAACGCTGGCGCCCTGCCGGTCCCGATAAAATTAATTTCCCAGCAGTCGGTTGGACCTACTTTGGGAAAAATTTCTTTGGAAGAATCCCTGAAGGCCGGCGCTCTGGGATTTCTGGCTATTTTATGTTTTATGATTATTTTTTACAGAATTCCGGGTTTTTTTGCCTCCATTTCTTTGATAATTTATATCGTCCTGCTTCTATCTTTTTTCAAACTCATCCCCGTAACCTTAACCCTCGCTGGCATTGCCGGTTTTTTGTTATCTATGGGTATGGCGGTGGATGCTAATATTTTGATTTTTTCCAGATTTAGAGAGGAACTTAAAATAGGTAAGGATTATTTAAATGCTCTTGAAGAGGGTTTTCGGAGGGCCTGGCCGGCAATTCGGGATGGCAATCTGACAACCATTCTGGTAGGTTTAATTTTGTTTAGTTTTGGCACCAGTTTTGTGAAGGGATTCGCCCTCACTTTGATTATTGGTAATCTGGTTGGTATGTTTACAGCCATTGTTATTACTAATAATTTCCTTAGGGTTTTTGCCGGAAATAAAATAGGAAAAATTAAATGGCTTTGGTAAAATGCAGCTTAATTTTATAAAGCATAGAATAATTTATCTTATTTTCTTCGGAATTTTGATGGCGGGCAGTGTTTTTTCTGTTCTTTATTTTGGCTTAAAACCAGGGATTGATTTTACCGGCGGCAGTATTTTGGAAATTGATTTTGAAGCCAGACCAGAAAATCAAATAATTCAAGAAAAATTGAAAGATCTGAATTTAGCAGATATCGTTGTCCAGCCCACCGGAGAAAAAGGGGTTATCATCAGGATGAAAGAAATTGATGAAAATACTCATCAGGAAATTATTTTAAAATTAGGAGAGCTTTCAAAAATAGAGGAAAAACGCTTTGAAAGCGTAGGTCCTGTTATCGGTAAAGAATTGAAGCAAAAAACAATAATTTTAATTATTTTTTCTTTAATAGCTCTACTAATTTATATTGCTATTTCTTTCAGGAAAGTTACTTGGCCTGTTTCTGGTTTCCAATACGGGATAATTTCAATTGTCACTTTAGCCTTCGACGTCTCAATACCCATAGGCATTTTGACCATTTTGGGAAAGTTTTATAATGTCCAATTTAGCATTCCTATTGTTACGGCACTCTTAACAATTTTAGGTTATACGATTAACGATAAAGTGATTGTTTTTGACAGGGTGAGGGAGAATATTTTCAGAATTAAACACGATAATTTCGAAAATCTTCTCAACCAGAGCTTGAATCAAATATTGACTCGTTCTCTTAGCACGGGTTCTTGTACTTTATTGGTCTTATTTGCCATTTTCTTTCTCGGTGGAGAAACTCTGAGATACTTTTCTTTGACCTTGATTATCGGAATTATTGTAGGTACGCTTTCATCTTTATTTTTAGCCCCTTCTTTTTTGCTTGGCTGGTTAAACTTGTCGAGACGCAAAACGTCGTCTTAATAGCGGAAGCCGGGGAAAAGTAGAAATTGACAAAGTTATAAGAAAATGGTATAAAGATATAATGTTTAATTACCAAAAAATTTGTTTAGATTTACTTAAAGACCTGCCGCAAAAACAAAAAGAGATTATTTTGCGTCGTTTTGCTTTATCCACCTTAGCTTCTGACGAAGGTGAAATTAAGAGGGCAACCTTGGAATCGATTGGTCGAGATTTTAGCATTACCAGGGAGAGGGTTCGCCAGATTGAAGAAGATGGTTTAGAAAAGGTTAAACAAAAAAATAATAAATATCAGAAAATTTTCCAATATTTCAAAAAACACCTTAAAAAGTTTGGAAACTTAAGAAGAGAGGATAAGCTTTTGGGAGAATTGGGGGGTAAAATTTGGCAAAACCAAATTTATTTTTTATTAAATTTAGACCCCGTTTTTAAAAGATATGGAGAAAGTGATGATTTCTATTCTTTGTGGCTGACCAATCCAAGTTCTCTCAGGAAAGCTAAAGAAATTTTGAATTCTCTCCATAAGAAACTCGGAGAAATAAAAAAACCCCTTGCTTTAAAAGAAATCTCTGCCCTTTTTTCTTTAAAAAATTCTGTTCTAGAATCTTTTTTAGAGATTTCTCAAAAAATCCAAAAAAATAAAGAGGGATTTTACGGCTTAAAAGACTGGCCGGAAATTCATCCAAAAGGAGTAAAAGATATGGCCTATTTAGTGTTTAAAAAGGTTAAAGGTCCTCTTCATTTTACCAAGGTGGCAAAACTAATTGAAGGTAGCTTAGTTCAGACTGTTCATAATGAGCTAATCAGAGATTCTAGATTTGTTTTGGTTGGTAGAGGCGTTTATGCGCTTAAAGAATGGGGTTATGAGCCCGGTCAGGTTAAAGATATCATTTTAAAGGTTTTAAAAGAAACTGGGCCATTAAGTAAAGAAAAAATCTTACAAGAAGTTCTAAAGCAAAGACTGGTTAAAGAAAATACAATTTTACTAAACTTGAGCAATAGAAAATATTTTTTAAGAGACTCTCAGGGAAAATATTTAGTGAGAGAAGCTTAGTCGCTTTTTATTAACCCGAAAATAAATTTATTGTGATACCAGAAGCCTCTCTATCTTATATTTTTAATATAATCTGGCAACTCATTAAAAACTGGTGGTGGCTTCTTCTGCCTTTTTTATTGTGGGAGCCTTTTAAGTATTTTTGGCGTTGGTGGAGAGTAGATATATGGATGGCAACGGTGTATAAACCGATTCTTTTGGAAATTAAAATACCAAAAGAAATTCAAAAACCAATTAGAGCAATGGAAATGGTAATGGCTGGTCTCCACGGGGCTGTTTATCATCCTCCTGATTGGTGGGAAAGATGGTTTGATGGGCAACTTGATACTACGACGATATCTTTAGAGATAGCTTCGATTGAGGGAGAACCCCATTTTTACATTAGAATCCATTCTGCTTATCGTCAGTCGGTAGAGGCAGCTATTTTTTCTCAATATCCCGAAGCAGAAATCCAAGAAGTTCCCGATTATACAAAAAATGTCCCCTATGATATTCCAAATCGAGATTGGGACATGTTTGGTTTCGATTATACATTACTTAAGCCGAATCCTTATCCAATTAAGACTTATCGAAAATTTGAGACAGAGATGGAAAAAGAAGAAGAAAGAGTAGTTGACCCTGTGGCCCAGTTATTAGAGGCAATGGCTAAAATAAAACCAGGCGAACAGCTTTGGATTCAAATAAGGGCAACTCCTCTTGCAGAACCAAAAGACAATCCCACTTATGCAAAGTTTTTAAAAGAAGGAGAGGAAATTAGAAATAAAATTGCCAGGAGAAAAGAAAAGCCAAAGCCAAAGCCAATTGTTACGGGAGCGGCCGAGATTCTAATTACTGGAGCACCGCCAGTTCCTCCTGAAGAAGAAAAAGAAATTATTCCGTCGGAAATGAAAATGACTCCAGGAGAGAGGGAAATAGTTCTTGCTATCGAAGAAAAAATCTCAAAACCAGCCTTTCGGGCAGCAGCCAGGGCTCTATATTTGGGGAAGAGAGATGTTTGGTTTAAGCCCAATTTTAGATTAGCTTTTATCTTCTTTAAATGTTTTGCCACTGCTAACCTTAACGATTTGGAGCCTTGGGGAGGGACTTTTACCAAAATTCATATGTCCCGGTTTTTACCCATAAATCTTCTGAAACCCAGAAGACATTATCTAAGATGTCGAAAGATATTTAGAAATTATTTATCGCGTGATAACACTCTTTTCCCCCGGTTCGCGGCCGATAAAGGATTTTTTGTTTTAAACACCGAAGAATTAGCTTCTTTATATCATTTCCCAAGTGCTGTAGTTGCTCCCACTCCAAGTGTTCCGAGAATAGAGACCAAAAAGGGAGGGCCCCCTCCGGAGTTGCCATTTGAAGAAACTGAATAATATGCCAAATGACGAAATAAACTTTTTTGGCGAGACCACTTTCCGCAATCAACGGAAAAAGTTTGGAATAAAAACCGACGATAGGCGTCGGCATGTTTATGTTGTCGGGAAAACTGGAATGGGAAAAACAGAAATGATTTTAAATATGGTCATTCAAGACATTCAGGCAGGGAAAGGCCTTGGTTTCGTTGACCCTCATGGTGAAGCGGCTGAAAGGTTGCTGGATTTCATTCCGTCAAAAAGAATTAATGATGTTATTTATTTCAATCCAGCTGACTTGAATTATCCAATTGCCTTTAATGTGATGGAACAGGTGAGTCCCGAATACCGCCACTTAGTTGCTTCGGGATTGATGGGGGTTTTTAAAAAAATCTGGCCGGATGTCTGGAGTGCCCGCATGGAATACATTCTAAATAATGCCATTTTAGCCCTTCTGGAGTCTCAAGGAACGACCCTTTTGGGGGTCAACCGAATGTTAGCTGACCTTGAATATCGAAAAAAAATAGTTGATAGAATAACCGATCCGGTGGTGAAATCTTTTTGGATTAACGAGTTTGCCAGATATACTCAGAGATACGAAGTTGAAGCTACGGCTGCTATTCAAAATAAGGTTGGCCAATTCATTTCCAACCCCTTAATCAGGAATATTATCGGTCAGGTCCAGTCGTCTATTGATATGAGAGAGGTAATGGATGGAGGAAAAATTTTAATTGCCAACATTTCAAAGGGAAGAATTGGAGAAGATAATTCAAGACTTTTGGGAGCCCTAGTTATTACCAAGCTTCAATTAGCAGCAATGTCGAGGGTGGATATCCCGGAAGAAAAAAGGCGAGATTTCTATCTGTATGTTGATGAATTTCAAAATTTTGCCACTGACGCTTTCATTAATATTTTGTCCGAAGCCAGAAAATATAGACTGTCTCTAATTTTGGCTAATCAATATTTGGGTCAGTTGGAAGAAATGATGTCAACCGGGAAAAGTACCAAAGTGAGAGATGCTGTTTTTGGTAACGTGGGAACGATAGTATGTTTTCGAGTGGGAGCTGAAGATTCCGAATTTTTGGAAAGAGAATTTTTACCTGAATTTATGGCAAATGACTTGGTGAATTTAAGCAAGTACAATATCTATTTAAAATTGATGATTGACGGGTTGGCCGGAAGGCCATTTTCGGCTCAAACTCTTCCCCCATTTCCCAAATCAGAAAAATCAAACAAAGAAAAAATTATTAAAGTTTCAAGGGAAAGATACAGCACACCGGGGGAAATTGTAGAAGAAAAAATTGCTAAATGGACTGGTATTTTTGAATTGCCAGAAACTCCTCAGGTTACTTCCCGGGCTTTATACGATGCTAAATGCGCTCTTTGCGGAAAATGGACAAAAGTTATTTTTCCTCCCGATGGTTCTCGACCAATCTATTGTAAAGCTTGTTTAAAGAAAGTAAAAAGGCCCACTGGCCCCACGCAGCCCACTGGTCCTATGCAGAAAAAAGGAGAGATACCGACTGGTGAAGACAGAAGTCAAGCCATTTCTTTAAAAGAGATGACTAAAGCCCCGCCGGTTTCCTTTTCGCCGTCAAAAAGGGAGGCTGATGACAAAGAAAAACCAAAACGCAAGTTAGTCAATCTTGAAGAATTAAAAAAAGTTTTAGAAAAAGCCCTCAGAAAAGATACTGAAGAAAATCAGTAATTTTCAAATGTGAAAACCTTAAAAGATTTTAATTTCAAAAATAAACGAGTATTGGTTAGATGCGATTTTAATGTCCCGCTTTCTGAAAAGGGGGAAATTTTGGATGATTTAAAAATAAAGGCAACCATTCCAACGATTGAATATTTGATTGAAAAAGGAGCTAAATTGATTTTAATGAGTCATTTGGGTAGACCAGAGGGAAAAGTGGTAGAAAATTTGAGATTAACACCAATTCAAGATAGATTAATGGAATATTTAGATTTATCAGTAATCAAAGCCCGGGATTGTGTCGGAAGAGAAATAGAAGATTGGACTAATCTAATGCAACCTGGCGAAATTTTACTTCTGGAGAATATCCAGTTTCATCCTGGAGAGACTAAAAATGACATGAATTTCGCTAAAGCTTTAGCCGGGTACGCCGATATATTTATTATGGAAGCCTTTGGTCAAGCTCATAGAGATTATGCTTCAATTACCGGTATTCCAAAATATTTGCCTTCCGGAGCCGGATTTTTATTAGAAAAAGAGATTAAAGTTATAACTGATTTAATGAGAAATCCTAAAAAACCGTTAATTGCGATAATTGGCGGAGCAAAAGTGGAAACAAAGACTAAATTAATTGATAAAATTTCTGAAAATGCTGACTATGTTCTTGTTGGGGGCTTAATAAAAAATGAAATAGATGAGAATAAAGTAAAATTAAAAAATCCCCAGAAGGTCGTGGCGCCAGTTGATGACATTGATACTTTTGATATAGGCCCTCAAACTATTAACCTTTTTAAAGAGAAAATAAAGCTTGCTAAAACAATTTTCTGGAATGGCCCTTTGGGAAAAGTTGAAGAAAAACCATTTCAAGATGGCTCAAAAGAAATTGCCAGAGCCATTATTGAGTCGGGTAGCGTTTCAGTGGTTGGGGGAGGAGAGACGGTAGAGTTTATTAATAAAATTGGACTGACTGAAAAATTTAGCCACGTTTCCACCGGCGGAGGAGCGATGTTGGATTTCATTGCCGACGGAAAATTAGTTGGCATCGAAGCGTTAAAATAATGACGGAAATCAAGAATTTAAAAAAAGTAGCCAATCGGATTGTCAAAGCGATAAAAAACAAAGAAAAAATTATTCTTTATGGCGATGCTGATTTAGATGGGGTGACTTCAATAATTATTTTGAAAGAAACTATTAAGAATTTAGGCGGAGAAGTTGCCGCCATTTATTTTCCAAACCGAGAAATTGAAGGTTACGGAATAACCGAAACCGGCTTAAATTATTTAAAAAATGAGCTTTCATTTATGGAGGTGGAAGGGAAGAAGAAAACAAAGTTTTCTTCGCCCAATTTGTTTTCGGCCTTGCTAATTGCATTAGATTTAGGGATTGGCAATTTTAAAGAGGTAAAATTGGCAAAGAAATTAGGGTTTGAGGTGATAATTGTCGACCATCATGAAATTTTAGATAAATTACCCGAAGCTGAAATTGTAGTTGATCCAAAACAGAAAGGTGATAAATACCCTTTTAAAGAATTAGCTGCGGTTGGAATAACTTTTAAACTTTCTGAGGAGATTTTTTCTTCCCTTGCCAATGGCAGAAAAAACGGAATGCCCGATTCTCTGAAAAAAAGTTTTCTAGAATTGACGGCTTTGGGCACTATTGCCGATATGATGCCCCGGAAAAATGACAATGAAATTTTTATTAAAAAGGGCCTGAAATCTTTGGAAAATTCCTGGCGGCCAGGAATTCAAGTTTTTTTTAAGGAATTTCTTGTTGGGCGGTGGGTGGATTGTAGTCTTAATTTAGACCAAAAAGTTTACAAAATCATCTCTATTTTAAATGTCAGAGATGTAAAAAATAATCTTCCTGCCAGTTTCAGGCTATTAACTACCCCTTTCGTTGAAGAATTGAAAGAGATTTTAAAGGAGCTCTTTGAAAAAAGTAAATTGAGGAGAGAAAAAATAAACGAGATTATTGAAGAGACAGAAGAAAGGATTTCAGAAGGGGATTTCCCGATTATTTTTGAAGGTGATTCTAATTTTGATTTTACTCTTCTGTCAATCGTAGCTTCGCTGATTTGTAAAAAATATAAAAAACCAACTTTCATTTTCAAAAAATTAGAAAAGGAGAGTCAGGGAACGGTAAGAGCTCCTTCGGGAATAAATACGGTGGTGCTGATGAAAAAATGCAAAAAGTATCTTTTAACTTATGGCGGCCATCCCGCCGCCTCTGGTTTTAGAATAAAAAATGAAAATTTAGAAAAATTTAAGGAGTGTCTTATTAAAAATATATGCACAAAATAACTATTTACACAGATGGTGGTTCTCGAGGGAACCCTGGACCGGCAGCGGTTGGGGCTTTATTTTGCAACGAGAAGGGAGAGGTTTTTAAAAGATATTCTGAGTGTTTGGGTGAAACTACCAATAATGAAGCCGAATATCAAGCAGTAATCCTCGCTTTAAAAAAATTTAAGGCTCTCTTTGGAAAAAAATTAGCCAAAAATACTGAAATTGAATTAAGGTCGGATTCTGAATTATTAATTAAACAATTAAACGGAGAATATAAAATCTTAGAGCCAAAAATTCAACTCTTTTTTATTACCGTTTGGAACTTGAAGCTGGATTTTAAAAAAATTAAATTTAAATTAATTTCTCGCGAAAAAAATAAAGAATCCGATAAGCTGGTTAATGAAGCATTGAATGGTATCCATTCTACCCAGAAACTCCTTTGATCCTCAACTAAACAAAAAAAGCATCTCAATAGAGCTGCTTTTTTTGGTGTCCCAGTAAGTCTGTAAGCCGAATTCTGTCTTACCCGCCTAAATCCCGCGGAGCGGGACTTTGGAGGGTGAAGTGATTATCTGTCTGGGCCGGGGATTACTCTCCGGCTCAAGCGAATTAATTTTTAACCGCCTAAATTTCATAAACGAAATTTTGGTGGTTTCTATTCTTGCGCCCGATAAGGATTTAGCCGTTTCACCCCCGATATTACTATCAGGATTCGCCCTATTCCGCCTTTCGGCGGACGGGCGCCCGAACCCTTTCGGGTTCTAGGGCGTCTCTGTTCGCACCTCTAACCTCGCGGTCGAAGGGTGTTACCCTCTATCTTTTTATCGAGCACATAAGCTTTTATGTGCTCGAGGGTGTTCGGACTTTCCTCCCCGCTAAACGGGGCAATCACTCGACTTACTAGGACAATTATATCTTAACAATTTTAAACGTTTTGTCAAGATTGCTTACTTGAGTTTTTTGTTTTTGAAAATAAAAAACCAAAGGATTTTAACCTTTGGCCTTCCTCCAAAACATTCAATTTCTTTTTGGTTTGAGTAACAGCTTTAACAGGGCCATCCGAATGTAAAGTCCATTTTCCGCCTGCCGAAAATAGGCTGCTCTGGGGTTTAGGTCCACTTCCGGAGCGATTTCTTCAGTATGGGGGAGTGGATGCATAACAATGGCATCTTTTTTCATTAAATTGAGAACTTCTTGGTTAACAAGCGAGAAACTTTTGTCATCCTTTCCTAAAAGGCTGCCTCGCTCCTTCTGGGTTCTAGTTTGATAAATTACATCTACCTTAGAGGCAACTTCTCTTAAGTCGTTTCCTTCTTCAAACCTGACTCTCTTTTCCTTCAGATATTCCTTAATATCATCTCTCATTTTAGTTGCTTCAGGTGAAATAAAATAGATTTTAACTCCGGGAAACTTAGTATAGAGGTAAGAAAGCGACCTAACTGTTCTTCCTTTGGTTAAATCTCCAACCATGGCAATTGAAGTGTCTGAAATTCTCCCGATTTCCTTTTGAATTGTGTAGAGGTCCAATAGAGCTTGGGTCGGATGCTGACCGGTGCCATCTCCAGCATTAATTATCGGCACCTGAGAAACTTCGGCCGCTCTTTTTGCCCCACCTTCCTCGTCGTATCTTAAAACAATAACATCGGGCCGGTAACCATTAAGAATTCGAATTGTATCTTCTAAGGTTTCGCCCTTAGCCGCTGAAGAAAACTGCCTGGCGTTTTCAGTTGAAAAAACTACTTTTCCGCCAAGAAGGTCTATCGCCATTTCAAAGGAAGCTCTGGTCCTGGTGCTGGGTTCATAAAAAAGAGTAATCATTCTCTTTCTGGTGAGAATATCAGAACCCCCTTCTTTGACAACTTTTTCCATTTCTTTAGCTAAAGGAAAAAGTTTTTTTTCTAAAAAATCGCGATTGAATTGTTGGGATTCAATAATATGATGTAATTTTGTCATTGGATAATCTTTTTCCCACATTTTTTTAAAAATAACAAAAATTTAAAGATTTGTAAATGGGGGCAAAAAATACTAAAAT